>JALREE010000074.1 GCA_023256835.1 Pseudomonadales bacterium
TTTGCCGTGGGTCTGATCGTGTTCTCGATTTTGGTGGTGATCAACTTCGTGGTGGTGACCAAGGGCGCCGAGCGCATTGCCGAGGTGTCGGCCCGCTTCGCCCTCGACGCCATGCCGGGCAAGCAGATGGCGGTGGATGCCGACCTCAATGCCGGGCTGATCGATCAGGAAACCGCCAAGCGACGACGCGAGGAAGTCAGCCAGGAAGCGGATTTCTTCGGCTCGATGGACGGTGCCTCGAAGTTTGTTCGGGGTGACGCCATTGCCGGCCTGCTGATCCTGTTCATCAACATCTTCGGCGGTCTGGCCATCGGCATGACGCAACACGACCTGAGTTTCGCCGAGGCTGGCGAGATCTATGTGCTGCTGACCATCGGCGATGGCCTGGTCGCGCAGATTCCGGCGCTGTTGCTGTCCCTGTCCACCGCCATCATCGTGACTCGCGTGACCACGGCGGAGACCATGTCGCGTCAGGCAAGCTCGCAGATGGCCGATCCGAAGGCGCTGCTGATCGCCGGGGCGATTCTGTTTGCGCTGGGCATCATTCCCGACATGCCCAACACCATCTTCCTCGGCTTCGCCGCCTTGTCCGGCGGCCTTGGCTATGTGCTGCTGCGTCAGAACAGCGAGCGGGCTCGACAGGCAGAGGCGGCGGCCAGCGCCCAGCAGGCAGCAGCCCCTGCCGAGATCGAGGCACTGGGCTGGGACGATATCGAGCAGTCAGACACCATCAGCCTGGAGCTGGGCTATGGTCTGGTCGCCCTGGCCAGTCAGGAGGGCGGTGGCGCCCTGCTGGGACGCATCCGCGGGGTGCGCAAGAAACTATCGGCCGAAATGGGCTTCCTGCTGCAGTCCATCCGCGTGCGCGACAATCTGGAACTGCCGCCCGACGCCTACAAGATCCTTCTGCGCGGCATTGCCCGCGGCAAGGGCGAAATTCGCATCGGCAGCGAGCTTGCCATCAATCCCGGCAACCTGAGCGTGCCCCTGGACGGAGTGCCGACCAAGGACCCGGCCTTCGGTCTGGATGCCTACTGGATACAGCCTGCCAAGCGCGACTATGCCCGCATGCTGGGCTACACCGTGGTGGACGCCTCTACGGCCATCGCCACTCACGTCAACATGGTGTTGAAGGAAAACGCGCCCGAACTGCTCGGTCACGACGAAACCCGTCAACTGCTGGACAAGCTCACGGAAAAATCGCCGCAACTGATGGAAGGCCTGATACCCGAGAAGATCTCCCTGGCCACGGTCAATCAGGTGTTTCGCAATCTGGTGGCCGAGGGCATCTCGCTGCGGGACATGCGCAGCGTCGTCGAAAGCCTGGTGGTCGAGGTGGGCAAGAGCAAGGATCCCGACGAGCTGACGGCCTTGATTCGACCCGCCCTGGGACGCTCGATCATGCAGTCGCTGGTTGACCTGGGCCAGACCCTCTCCGTCATCACCCTGGAAACCGAGTTGGAACATCTGCTTTCCAGCACGCTGCAGCAAAGCCGCAAGTCCGGCGAGCTGGTCATCGATCCCAAGCTGGCGGAAAGCCTGTTCCGGGCGATCGACGACGAAAAACGCCAGACCGAGGAGAAGGGCCTGCCGCCGGTATTGATCGTGTCGCCCGGCATACGCCCCTGGCTGGCCAAGGTGCTGCGCAGCCGCTCGCGCGGACTGAGCGTGTTGTCCTATACCGAAATTCCGGAAGACCAGGACATCAAAGTGATTGCCAAAATCGGCTTGAACGCCGCCTGAACAAGGAGTGAGACATGAGAATCGAGCGTCTGGAAGCCGAGGACACCAAGAGTGGTCTGCGTGAGCTGGCGCAGCGCTTTGGCGATGATGTCCTGATCATTGCCAACACCCGGCATACCGGAAAGAACCACTTTGTGTTTGCCGTCGATGACACCCCCGTCGCGCCCGCCGACCGGTGGCAGGAGGAAGCGCCTGCGCTGACGATAAGGCCCCAGGCGAGCGCAGCCTGCTTTGTTGCCGCGGCAGAGGAGCCTGCCGCCAACTCCGGCCTGGCGCAGGCCGCGGCTCCCGCCCTCGCCACGACGGCACTGGCTGGAGTGCAGGAATTGAGCCTGCTGATGAAAACAGAATTCGAGTCGCTGCGCCGGGCGCTGCGCGAAACGCATAACAGCCCGTCCCGCGACAGCGCCCCTGAGGGCTTCCAGCTGAGCGAACACCTCGAAGAGGCCGCCATCTCGGCTCGGTTGATGAAGAAAATGCAGGCGCTGACCGCGCACTGCACCTGCACCTCCGACGCGCGTCAGCTGTTGCAGGAATTTCTCCTGGAGAATCTGCCCGCCAGCACGGAGCTGTCTCCCGAGCCGGGGGTGCATTTTCTGGTGGGTCAGGCGGGCGTCGGCAAGACGGTGAATGCCTTCCGCCTGGCATCGCACCTGCAGGAGCAGGGCCGTCAGGCCCTGGTGGTAGGCTACAAGCCCACGCGCGACGGCACCTGGACACAGTTGCAGCTGCTCGGCGCGAAGCGCGGGATCGATGTCTACCAGGCGGCCGAATGGACCATGCTGCTATCGATCATCCACGAGCACATGGGGCACGCCAGCATCATTGTCGAGCTGCCCAGCACCCTGGATTTCACGGAATTGCAGCGCTTGCAAAACGACCTGACATTTGCGAACTTTCATTTGCTGGTGGCCAAAGATACCGCCAGCACGTCGTCCCGAGGATTCCGCCAGGGCACCGGGCTGTCATTCGCGTCGACATGGATTACCCGGCTTGACAGCCCCGGAGTATGCTGGCCGCTGATGGAAACTCTTCTGGAGACACGCACGCCTCTGCTCTTCGCAGGGGCCGGACCTCTGCCTGCAAGCCCCTTGATGACACTGGACAAACGTATGCTGGCCGAAGAAGTGCTGAAGGAAATCGCAGATTGATCGCGGCGGCTCCTCACTCACTGGCACGTCTTCTCCACGACACTCCAAGGCAGACACCATGCAGCCCCAGGCTCTGAACACCGGCACCCGCACCATCTGCATCGCCAGCGGCAAGGGCGGGGTTGGCAAGACCACGCTTTCCATCAATCTCGCGACGGCCATGGCTGAGCAAGGCAAAAGCGTGCTCTCTTTCGATGCCGACATGGGCCTGGCCAATGCCCAGATCGGCCTGGGAGTCGACTCCGTCGGCAACATCGGTCACGTCATGAACGGCCTGGCGCGACTGGATGACATCATCGTGAAGTCGTCCTTCGGCGTGGACCTGGTGGCAGGCGCCAGCGGCGTCGAGGCACTGGCCTCCCTGGGCCGCGTCGAATCGGCACGCATCATTCAGGCGTTTTCCGGGCTCTCCACGCACTACGATGTGCTGATGGTGGACTGTGCCGCCGGCATCTCCTCCAGTGTTCTTGCCTTTCTGCAGGCCTGCGAGGAACGCGTGGTGGTGGGCACGGCGGAACTGAGTTCCATCGCCGACGCCTACGCCCTGCTCAAGGTCATGGTGCACGACTACAAGCTCGACAACTTTCTCTATCTGCCCAATCAAGTCGACAACGAGCAGCAGGGACTCAAGCTGTTCGAGAGCATGGACAATGTCGTGGGCAATTTTCTCAATGCTTCGCTGCATTACGTGGGCTCGGTGAGCAAGGATCCCATGGTGAACCTGTCCTGGCAGAAATCGACGCCCATGCTGCGCCTTGCGCCCAGCGCCGTCATCGCGTCCAACTTCCGCCAGGTCGCCAAGGCACTGCTGGCGCGGCCGATATCCCGCCAGACCAGCGGCGCGGTGCAGTTCTTCATGGGGCAGACCTGACGACGATCATGAGTATTGATGCCTATCAGGATGTGCAGAGTATCGGCAACGAGGTGCTGCCCATCACGCAGTACCTGGCCATGGTGCGCCGCATTGCCGTGCATCTGCGCCCGCGCATTCCTGCCTACATCGAGCTTGACGACATGATCCAGCTCGGTACTCTCGGGCTGATGGAGGCCGAAAAGAGTTTCGATCCCGGCCAGGGGGTCAGCTTCGAGAACTATGCCAAGGCGCGAATTCGCGGCGCGATCATCGACGAAGCCCGCCGCCTCAGCGACGTGTCCCGGCTGGCGATCCGCAACAGCAAGCTGCACAGCGAGTACAGCGCCCGTCTGGCCAATTCGCTCGGGCGGCAGCCGACCCACCGGGAAGTGGCGGAGGCTCT
Source organism: Pseudomonadales bacterium (assembly GCA_023256835.1). Taxonomy (GTDB): domain Bacteria; phylum Pseudomonadota; class Gammaproteobacteria; order Pseudomonadales; family Pseudohongiellaceae; genus UBA5078. Next base: position 4,151 of record JALREE010000074.1, read on the forward strand.
GGGCATCGACGTGGCCACCTACGAAGAACAACGCTTGCACGCCACCCAGCTGAACATGCTGGAATTGGACGCTCTGTTGGAAGAAGATGGCTTCGACGTCGCCAGCGAGAGCCATGAGGCCTACGCCACAGTGGCACAGGACGACGTGAAATCGGTGATCGAGACGGCCATCGCCCAGCTGGACACGCGCAAGCAACTGATCCTGCAGCTGTACTATGTGGAAGAGATGACCCTGAAGGAAATCGGTGCAGTCATCGGCGTGAACGAATCGCGAATCAGCCAGATTCTCAGCGGCACGCTCAAGGAACTCAAACCTTTGCTGAGTTCGCACTACCAATCCGGAGCACTCGACTAGTGTGGTTTAAAGCATCCAAGAACGAAAAGCTCAAGGCGAAGGCCCGCGAGGACTACGAGGAAGCGGTCGCCGCTGCCAAGTCCAATGCGCGCGAAAGTCGCGTGTATTGCGTGCGCGTTGCCCTGCGCTGTCGCGCCAATATCGACACTGCCTTCGTGCGCGCCGCGCGCGAGGTGGAGGTCTACGAGGAAACGCTGCTGCTGGCACTGGCCAATCGCGCCGAAAAACCCGAACCGCCCGAAGCCGACACCTTCCAGCTGGTGAAGTCCGGCGCAGACTTCATGTTCACCTACATCCCCGAGCGTTTCGCGCAAAAGATCTTCACCCTGGCGGGGGCCTACCAGACCCAGAAAATCTCCCGCTCTCAGGCCATCGCGCAGGTGCAGGCGGTTGCCGACGAGATGTGGAAAGAGCTGGGACTTGTCGAAAATCTGGAAGTCGTGCGGTTCCTGCGCGAGGAAGACGGCGCTGAATCCGGCTCCGACCAGTCTGCCGAGCCCGGCAACCACGACGGCTAAGTGCACTGGGTTCACTTTCTCCCGAGGCCATGCCCATGAGCAATTTGATCGTCCTGACCATCGTTCTGATCTGCACGGCATCCATCACCGTCCTCGTGCTGTATGCCGTCGGCAAGATCCGCAGTCTGGAGGAGATCACGCGCCAGTTGATGGATCAGCATGGCGGCGGCACAGGCTCAGCTGCCAGTGCAGGCGGCAACGTCCCCTTCAACGGACTTCAGGGCAAACCCTTGTGGGATGTGCTGGCAGGCAAAAGTGTCCCGGAGGGACTCAACGCCGCCGATATCGAACAGTTTCGCGAGCAGTACGCCCCCGTGCTGCTGAAGACGATCCGAAGTTTGTTCAGCGAGGGCAGTAGCGATGGCAAGTTCGGCGCCGCACGCGCCACCCCCAGGAGTGAGCGTCTGGTGAAGACCCTGCGTTTTGCAGTGTCCAGCTGGCTGCCATCGCAGGAACTGAACAGTCTCTACAACGTGGCTTACGACAGCGCCCGAGCCCAGAGCGAGGAGTTGAACCGCTTGCGCATGGCGCTGGAGGAAACCATCGCCGCCCTGTACGGCCGGATCAAGCTGCCGGTGCCGGGGGGCCTGGCGGCAAATCTGCTGAGCGAGGCGCGCGCGGTGGAAACCATCGCCTCCGATACGGACGCGGGTGACGCGGAGGCTTGAGGTCGCGGGCATGCCCGCGGCAGTGTCAGGATGAGCGTCCGGGCCGCGTCAACCGCCCCAGTCGATCGTAAAGCTGGACCCCTTCGCGGGAGCCCGTCTGATACAAGGTCTGCAGTGCCTCGCGCACCACCGTCAACTTGCGGCTGATCAGCACTTCATTGCGGGCAAGACTGCCCTTGATGGTCTCGGCGGCTTCGATCAGACGGGCCCATTTTTCCGTCACGGCCACTGGCAGTCCGGCCGCTTCCCCGGCGCTCAGCTGTGCCTGCACGCGCCTAAAGCGCACATCGCCTAACTGCGCGAGCGCGCGCTCCTTCACCGGCTGCAGCGCCTCGAGACGGGCCAGATCCTGCGCTTTCATCGCCTCGAACTCCTCGTCCAGCAAGGCACTGAACTGGCTGACCTCGGCACACAGGCTTTCGAGTTCAGCCGTCAGCATCGCCATGTCGCCAGTGTCTTGGTCCGCGGCCATCTGCTTCTCCCGCGCCTCAGAGCAGCTTTTCGAGCTCGACAATGCTTTCCGCGATCTTGCGCGGATCGAGGGGGTAATTGCCCAGGCGCAGCATTTCCTTGATGGTGTCCACCTTGGCGCTGTCGTACTCCGCCGAGGCGGACTTGATGGCGGCACTCACGGCTTCGGACAATTTCAAGTCCGGTTCGGTCCGGGGCAATTCCTCCGGAGTGAGCCGCAGGGAGGTGTCCTGGGCAGCCTTCTCCCGCAAGTCTTTGACACGCTTGTTGTCAGTGATGCTCTGCAGGCTGGATTTACCGGGGTCTGTCGGGTTGATCGTGTTCATAATATGGGCCAGTTCATGGGATCGCGAAGAGTTATGGCACGCTACGTCAGTGGAGTCGACACTTGCTTTAGCCAGCTTTAGGGAATTCCTGATTTTTTTTTCGCGCGGCGACCACGCCTGGCATCACAGAGGCTCGACTCGACGCACGCCGGTAATGATCACGTTGAAACGTTCGCCGGACTCGCCGCTGCGCACGCTGATCTGATCCCCCGTCATCCCCTCTTCCTCGGCAACGGCATAGGACTCGATGCTGACCGGGCCGCGCCGCACCGCCACCACCACCTCGTCACCCCGCACCACATCGGCGAGCGAGCGAATGGCCGACAGCCGCAGTGGCTGCCCGGGCTGCAACGGCCCCGTTGCCACGGCGCGGCGCAGGGACTGCACCGAGGTGATCACATCGGCCGGCAGGGGGCCGTAAAAAGTAGCCGTGCGGGTGTTGGCCTCGCTCAGGGCCGCGCCCCGCGGCACCAGCGTGGTCACCGTCAAGGCCATGCCGGCCTGCAGCACGTCGGCAGGCTGCAGCACCGTGCCGACCGCCAGGTCCCGCGCCACTTTGGCCCCGCGCAGCTGCGCCAGGCTGAGGGCGCGGGCGACAGACACTCTTGTCGGGTCCACCTCGAGCACCTGCAGATCGGCCTCGGCAATCAGATCTCCCGCCTGCTTCGCCACCTTGAGCTGATACGCCTGCTGGCCCCCGACCCCCGCGGTCTCACGCCGCGCAGCGTCAAGCGGCACAGCCGGCGCCTCGTCACGGTTCATGCGCGTGACGATCGACCAGTTCAGCGCGGGACACTCTACCCGCAGCGTGCGACCGTCGTTGAACGGAAAGCTGAACACATAAGGGGTCTCGCAGGCGGGCACCCGAATGCGTCGATCCAGCAGGTCGAGGCTCACGCCGCTGGGCTGCTCACCCTGACTGGCCTCGAGCCAGACCTGCAACTGCGCCAGCATCTCGGCGCGCAGGTCCCCCTCTGCCGCCAGCGCGCGGGGGCCGCCGGCCAGGCACAGCAGGCTCAGAATCAGACACAGGCAAGAGGTTCTGGTCATGGAATTTCCTCGCATCAACACGCGCCAAGCCACCACGCCGGACGCTGGCGACCGGCAAAGCGGCATGGCAATGCCGAAATCTTGCCGCTTTGCCCTGTCGGGCCTGCCCCCGCCCTTGCCTCTGCCCGCGTGCAGTCGACACTTGCACCGACAAGCTGTAGAGCTTCCAAGGCTTTTCAGCATCTTACCGGACTCACGACAGCGTTTTCAAATGCTGGCACACCTTGTGCTTATACACAGTCGTACTGACACAGAGGCGGATCTCTCATGGCACTGCTCGACTCTTACTTCTCGCTGCACAGCAGCGCTCTGCAGCTGCGCAACACGCGGCTGGAGCTGATTTCGCAGAACATCGCGAACGCCGCAACGCCCAACTACCGCGCCAAGGATCTG
>JALREE010000087.1 GCA_023256835.1 Pseudomonadales bacterium
CCAATTTCGCAACGCTGTCATAGTTTTTTGAGCATGGATATCGAGAAGACCTTCCTGAAATATCTCGATGTAGTCTTTTTAATCGCTTCCTCGCTCATATCTAGGCTGTGTCCCGGCGGCCAAATTAACTCGTGTATGTCTTGATTGCGAAGTCGCTGGCCTGTGATCCTTGCCCATGCTTTTAGATCGAAGTACGGAAGCAACCCGTACTTGCTCCAGATCTTTAACTCCTCAGACAGATCAGCACGCAACTTGATATCTTTGTCGAATTGATTTTTTATCTCTTTGATTGCTAAGCAAATTTCAGAAATTGGCCTGGACGGATTGAGCATTATAGGAATGTGTGAATCAAAGAGGAGTTTCAGATCTTCGTATTTTGTAATCGGCTGCTGATCCATTTTTAAGGTTTCCTGCAAACTTTCTACATCGGAAACTTCCTCTAGTTTCGCGCGATCTGAATTTCGTTCTTCCGAGAGCTTCGCAAACAACTGCAATCTGGTTAAGTCGCCATTGCGCATAATAAATGCGCTGGGCTCCGAGGAAGCATGAAGGCTGCGGAAGAAAGCGGCACCTGGATCTAAAGACTTTGAGGATTGTTCCCTTGTGAAGTGGATTACGTGTAGAAATTTCGATTTGAGGTTGCTGCTTGACTTTGGCGAGGCGGAATTCCGACTTATGTCTTCATTGAGCTCAAGTCTAAGGCTAATCATAATTTTCCAGTACGCAGGGTCAGTGCTGGCGGCATAAATTGATCGGTCAAACCATTCTGGACCTGCGCTCACTGAGAATTGCTCGCTATTTTCCTGTTTTGAGCCCTGATGAAATCACGACAATTAGGTATCGGCAACACGCGAAATGCTCGTGATATTTGCAAGAGTTGGACTTAATGTGGACTTAAATTTTGCGGAGGCCCAAATAAAAAGGGCCTACTATCAAGTAAGCCCTTGTTTTATATGGTAGCTATGCGTGGATTTGAACCACGGACATCAGCATTATGAATGCTGCGCTCTAACCAGCTGAGCTACATAGCCATTGATCTGTGCGGCCGGTCTGACACCCCGATCCGTTTTGAGGCTGCGAATTCTGGCCACTCGCGCTTTTCTTGTCAAGCCTGCAGCGTGTCAGACATTGAAGCGGAAATGCACCACATCGCCGTCGTGCACGATGTATTCCTTGCCCTCCAGACGCCACTTGCCGGCGTCTTTCGCTCCCTGCTCGCCCTTGTACTGAATGAAGTCGGCATAGGCGATGACTTCGGCGCGGATGAAGCCCTTCTCGAAGTCCGTGTGGATGACTCCGGCCGCCTGGGGCGCCGTGGCGCCCTGCTTGATGGTCCAGGCGCGCACTTCCTTCACGCCGGCGGTGAAATAGGTCTGCAGGCCCAGCAGGGCATAGCCGGCGCGGATCACGCGGTCGAGGCCGGGTTCTTCCATGCCCAGATCCTGCAGGAACTCCAGCTTCTCGGCATCGTCCAGCTCGGCGATCTCGGATTCGAGCTTGTTGCAGATCGGCACCACCGAGGCGCCCTCGGCGGCGGCGATCTCACGCACGCGGTCCAGGTGCGGATTGTTCTCGAAGCCGCTCTCGTCCACGTTGGCGATGTACATGGTCGGCTTCACTGTCAGCAGGTGCAGGCCGTACAGGTCGGCCAGCTCTTCCTTGCCCAGGTTCAGCATGCGCACTGGAAGCGCCTGGTCCAGGTGGGCGCGGACACGCTCGAACAACGCGACCTGGCGCACCGCATCCTTGTCACCGCCCTTGGCGATGCGGGCGATGCGCGTGATGCCTTTCTCCACGGTTTCCAGGTCGGCCAGGGCCAGCTCGGTGTTGATGACTTCGATGTCTGCAGCCGGGTCGATGCGATCCGCCACGTGGATCACATTGGTGTCCTCGAAGCAGCGCACCACGTGGGCGATGGCGTCGGTTTCACGGATATTGGCCAGGAACTGGTTACCCAGACCCTCGCCCTTGGAGGCGCCTGCCACCAGGCCGGCGATGTCCACGAATTCCATGGTGGTGGGGATCACACGCTGGGGCTGCACGATGGCGGCCAGGGCGTCGAGCCGTGGGTCCGGCATGGGCACCAGGCCGGAGTTGGGCTCGATGGTGCAGAAGGGGAAGTTCTCCGCCGCGATGCCCGCCTTGGTGAGTGCATTGAACAAGGTCGACTTGCCCACGTTGGGAAGACCTACGATGCCGCATTTGAAGCCCATGCCTGTATTCCTTGATTCGCTGATTCGGATGCCGCCCTCAGGCGGGTTTGGTGTGCAGATTGTGCATGGCGTTCTGCCAGTCTCCCTTCACCGCGTGGGGGAGCGTGCGGATCGCCAGGTCGATATCGCCCAGGATGATTTCCATCTCCTGTTTCGACGGGTCGCTGAGCACGTAATTTGCCACCTGGGCCTTGTTGCCCGGATGGCCGACGCCAATGCGCAGACGGTGAAAGTCCTTCTGATCGCCCAAGGCGCTGATGATGTCGCGCATGCCGTTGTGGCCGCCGTGACCGCCCCCGAACTTGTAACGCGTGGTGCCCACGTCGAAGTCGATCTCGTCATAGGCCACCAGCATGTTCTGCGGGGCGATGTCGAAATAGCTGCAGAACGCGGCGACGCTCTGGCCGCTGCGATTCATGTACGTCGTGGGGAACAGCAGGCGCACATCGTGTCCCGCCAGGGAGATGCGGCCGGCCTCGCCGAAGAATTTCGCTTCCGCGCGCAGCTCGCCATGCCATTCGGCGGCCACGCGGGAGAGGAGCCAGGCCCCTGCGTTATGCCTGTTGTAGCGGTATTGCGGGCCTGGATTTCCCAGACCCACAATCAGCTTGAGTGCGTTGCCTTGCATGATCGATGGTCCGCAGCGCAGCGAGTGGCCAACAGGGATCAGGCAGCGCTGTCTGCACCGCCACGGGGAGCCAGAACGGTGACCACGGCGTTGTCCGCATCGTGACCGTGTGCCAGGTCAACGCTGGTGACGCCGGCCGGCAGCACGATCTGGGAGATGTGCAGAGCCTCGCCTACGCCCACGTCGGTCATGTCGACTTCGATGAACTCGGGCAGGTCTTTCGGCAGGCAGCTGATCTGCAGCTCGTTCAGGTTCTTGATGATGCTGCCGCCGCCCAGTTTCACGCCCTTGCACTTCTCTTCATTGATGAAGTGCAGCGGCACGGCCACGACGATGGCGTGGTCGGCGCTGACGCGCTGGAAGTCGGCATGCATGATGCGCGGCTTGGCCGGGTGACGTTGCAGGGCCTTGATCACCACCTGCTCGGACTTGCCATCCACGCTCAGCGTGATGATGTGCGAGAAGAAGGCTTCGTTGGACAGAGCCTTCTGAATGTCCTTGTGAGGGATGCTGATATTGGCCGGCGCCTTGCCTTCACCGTAGATGATGGCGGGAACCATGTCAGCCAGACGGCGCAGGCGGCGGCTCGCACCTTTCCCCAGATCCGTCCTGGCTGTTGCGTTGAGTTCGAATGCATTGGACATCGTGTATCTCCAGTAAGTGATGTTTCACAACATCGTCAGACCTTGCCCGGCTTGCGACCAGCCTGGCTCGGTGTTGTCCGGCTCGGCAGCCAATCTGCCGATGCCGTGTGCGGCGCCCGCCGTTCACCAGGAACGGCAGACGCACCTCAGCACGTTGCGACCCCTTTTCAGGTGTTGTCGAACATCGCGCTGATGGATTCTTCGTTGCTGACGCGACGGATGGATTCGGCCAGCAGCTTCGCCATGCTGAGCTGGCGCACGCGCTTGCACTTGCTGAATTCCTCGCTCAGCGGGATGGTGTCGGTCACCACCAGCTCGTCCAGATCGGAGGTGCTGATGTTGGAGTAGGCGTTGCCAGAGAGCACCGGGTGGGTGCAATAGGCCACCACGCGAGCCGCGCCGTGCTCCTTCAGTGCTGCTGCCGCCTTGCACAGGGTGCCTGCGGTATCCACCATGTCGTCGACGATCAGGCAGGTGCGGCCCTGCACTTCGCCGATGATGTGCATGACCTGGGCTTCGTTGGCCTGGGGGCGACGCTTGTCGATGATGGCGAGGTCGACGTTCAGATTCTTGGCCACGGCACGGGCACGCACCACGCCACCCACGTCGGGTGACACCACGGTCAGATTCTCGTAACGCTGCCGTTCGATGTCTTCCGTCAGCAGGGGGGAACCGTAGACGTTGTCCACCGGGATGCTGAAGAAGCCCTGGATCTGCTCGGCGTGCAGGTCGACCGTGAGCACGCGGTTCACGCCCACCGCCACGATCATGTCGGCCACGACCTTGGCGCTGATCGCCACGCGCGAGGAGCGCACGCGACGGTCCTGGCGGGCGTAGCCGAAATAGGGGATCACGGCGGTGATGCGGTTGGCGGAGGCGCGATGCAGGGCATCAGCCATCAGCAGCAGTTCCATGAGGCTGTCATTGGTGGGGGCGCAAGTGGGCTGGATGATGAAGACATCCTTGCCGCGCACGTTTTCCTTGATCTCGATATTCACCTCGCCGTCGCTGAACTTGTTGACGGTGGCTTCGCCCAGGGGAATGCCGATGTGTCTGGCGATCTTGTCTGCCAGCGCAGGATGGGCGTTGCCGGTGAAGACCATCAGGTTGTTTGCCATGTGCGTGGTGTCCTTCGCAGACTGCGTGGAGTCAGAGCTGCTTGTTGTTGTCAGGCTAGAGATATGCGTTCCGCCCGTCATTCAGGGTCATTGCGGGGACTTGCCGAGGGTGAGGCGCCCGGTAGGGCGTACACCTGAGACGTAGTGAATATGGCAGGGGTGGCTGGACTCGAACCAACGCATGCAAGGATCAAAACCTTGTGCCTTACCAACTTGGCGACACCCCTAAAAACTCTGCATGTTTTGCGAATGCCTTCGCTGCGGCCTGGATTCTAGGTGGGATTCAGCGCCGGGCTGCGTTGCAATCCGCGGGCTGCGAACCCTTTCCAGTGCCTTGGAAGCTGTGCCAGAACTGCGCTGGCCTGCTCTTCCGAATCGAAGCCTGCGAAGACGCTCGCCCCGGTTCCCGTCATTCTTGCCGGACCGAATCGACCCAGCCAGACAAGGGCTTCATCGACTGGCGGGTAGAGGCTTCTGACGAGATTTTCACAGTCATTTCTGGTCTGCCCAGCCAGAAAGGCAGCCATTTTGATGGCACTCGTGTGCCGTGTCAATTGCTCGCTGGAAAAAATGTCCCGTGTCGAAACATGGCAATCGGGGCACAGAACCACGAAGAATTTCGGGGGCAAAGTGATGGGCGTCAGGCGTTCACCGATGCCTTCCGCCCATGCCGATTCGCCCCGCACGAAGAGTGGGACATCTGCCCCCAAGCGCAGCCCGAGGGCGCACAGCTGCGCGACATCCAGGGTGGTCTGCCACAAACGGTTCAAGGCCAGCAGGGTACTCGCCGCATTGGAGCTGCCACCGCCCAGGCCTGCCCCCATGGGGATTCGCTTGTGCAGCACGATGTCCGCACCCCGTGTGCTGCCACTCGCCTCACGCAGCGCCCGGGCTGCGCGCAGAATCAGATTGTCGTCGTTCGCCAGCTCAGGGAGGGTCGTGTGCAGGCGCAATTCGCCGTCGTCACGCGCCGTGATCTCCAGGGTGTCGCCAAAGTCGATGAGTTGGAAGATAGTCTGCAATTCGTGATAGCCTTCGGGGCGGCGGCCGGTGATGTGCAGGAACAGATTCAACTTGGCAGGCGACGCGATGTGCAGCGTGGCAGTCATGGTGTGTCCTGCAAGGTCCAGTCGAGACGCACGAAATCCAGACGCAGAGGCGGCTTCTCGATGCGGATGCGCGTGGGCAGGGATTCCGTCGCGTATTTGGTGTAGCCAAGGTACTGCACCGTCCAGCCATCCTGCTCCAGAGCGATCAAGTGGTTTTCCGCATTGAAGGACGGGGTGCTGCTGCCTTCCGGCGCGGGCACACCCTTGATCCAGTAGCGCAGTTTGGCCACCGGCAGGTCATAGCCAAGCTGCTCGTAGACCAGGTCTTCCGGAGTGGCGGCACGCAGCGGCGCCTTGCCTTCCTGCACCAGCACGACCTCACCGGGCCGGCCGGTGATCTCGGTGGCGCCGGCATTGAGCGTGCCCCACAGATTGATGACATAGGTCTCGTTCTGCTGGCGCCAGCGAATGCGCGAGGTATGGGATTCCTTGTCGTCGCGAACCCCGATGCGACCGGTGAACTCCCATTGTGTGATGGCTTCCAGCAGTTCACGGCGCGCCTGCCAATCGTCGTTGACCGGAGCATCCATGCGCGGCGTGCTGCTGCACGCGGCCAGCCCCAGGCACAGGAGCATGCCGGGCAGCAAGGTGGGGAACGATCGTCTGCTCAACTGTCGGCCCCGTTGCGCAGTCGTTCGATGGTGTCGAGCAGGATGCGGCTCTCGGGGTTCTCACGCAGGGAATCGTTCCAGACGCGATTGGCCTCGCTGCGTTGTCCCATCATCCAGAGTACCTCACCGAGGTGGGCCGCCACTTCCGGATCGGGGAACACGGCAAAGGCGCGCTCGAGATTGGCCAGGGCTTCTTCGTAGCGACCGAGCTTGTACTGGGCCCAGGCCAGGCTGTCGATGATGGCCGGGTCTTCCGGATCGGCGGCGATTGCGCGCTCCAGCAGCGCGAGCGCTTCGGTGTAGCGCTCGGTGCGATCCGCCAGGGTATAGCCGAGTTGATTGAGCGCCGTGGCATTCTCCGGTTCGAGTTCGATGATGCGACGCAGGTCTTCCTCTACCCTGACCAGATCGCCGCGACGGTCGCTGACCAGCGAGCGCGCGAACAGCAGGTCGATGTTGTCGACATACACCTGCAGGGCTTCGCTGAGCCGCGCGTCGGCCCGCTCGAGTTCATTGGCGCTCATCAGGGCGTCGACTTCCACCGACAGCAGCATCAGCTCCACTTCGGGGCGGCCGTCGGACGCTTCCAGCACCTGGGCATGGGTCTCGTCGAAGCGCGCTTCCTGCACCAGCAGACGCACGACTTGCCGCTGGGCATTGAGGTAATTCGAGAACTCCTGCTCGACCTGAAGGTAGTGGGCAATCGCATCGGCCCGCCGCCCCTGGCTCTCGTCGATGAAACCCAGATAGTAGTGGGTCTCGTTCTGGCGCACGCCGGCATTCTGCAGGCGAATCAGGTAACTGCGCGCGGCGTCGAGGGATTCCAGCTCCAGTTCCAGCAGGGCCAGGGAGTAGAGGCTCTCGTAGTCGTCCGGCGCCATGCGAACCAGCTCCTGGAACTGCTCGCGGGCATCCTCGAGATTGCCGGTCTGCACCAGGATGCGGCCGTAGTTGAAGCGGATCAGGCGGTGCTCAGGGTAGGTCTCGATGCCTTCTTCCAGCAGGGTGAGGGTTCGGTCCATCTGTTCCAGCTGCAGGTACAACTGTGCTCCCATGAGCAGGATGCGAGCCGAGCTGCCATGGCGTTCCTTGTACAGATTCAGCTCTTCCAGCGCCTGGGCGTGCTGATTGCTCTGCTCCAGCAATTGCATCACGGCGTAATGCAAAGTCTCGTGTTCCGGGAAGCGGGCGTGCAGCTTCTGGAACTCGGCCAGCAGACTGGCGCGCTGTTCCGGCAGCAGATACTGGGTGCGACCGGAGATGACGGAGAAGTCCAGTTCGCCGCCCATGGCCAGGATGCTGCCCATGTGCTGCATGGATTCCTCGAGCATGCCGGCTTCCAGCAGCTGGAAGGCCATGACCAGGTGCGCTTCCTGCGAATCCGGCTCGATCTCCAGCCACAGGCGGCTGAGGGCGATCATGGTGTCGGTATCCTCGGCGGCTGCGGCGAACTGGCTGGCCCGGCGCACGATGGCGAGATCACGGGTTTCCACGGCCAGTGCGTAATAGTCGCGCACCGCCTCCGGCAGATAGCCGCGCTGTCCGGCCAGCTCATTGACCATCGCCCGGTTGAGCTGTTCGCGCGTGAAATTGCCATATTCGATGGGGGCAGGCGTGGGTGCCGGATCTGCAGTGACGGGGGTTGCTTCCAGCGCGGCCTCCGGCAAGGTTTCTGTGCCGGGCGTGCTCTGGCAGGCGCCGAGAGTCAGGGCGATGGCTAGGGTCAGAAGTGCAGGAGCAAGATGCGTCATGGGCGGTCTGCCAGCAGGCATGGAGCAGGAAGATACGGGGCTCGCATGGCACGCAAGCGCTGAGAAAACGGCCTTGATGCGAGTGCCGGGCAGTGTAACTGCATTGTCATTGACTGCACAACACGGGCCCCGCTGGCCTGACGCCGCAATCGCTGCCATATTCCAGTTGGGAAGTCCGAGGCTAATTTAGTACCATAGCCCGCTTTTTCCGCATGCAGTTCTGCTTGTCCCGTCCGACAAGGGGCCCTATGGCGCTGGTTCTACTTGGTATCAATCACAACACCGCGAACATCGACTTTCGCGAGCGTGTGGCCTTTCCGCCGGAAAAGGTCGCGGACGCCATCCAGCGGGCGACCGCCTTGCCTGCGCTGGATGAAGTGGTGATTGTGTCCACCTGCAACCGCACCGAGCTGTACGCCCAGGTGGATCTTGGGGAAGGCCCCGGCAGCGAGTCTGACGCCGAGCTGGCTGACGAGACCTTGCGTGAACAGGAACTGCGCCTGCTGGACTGGCTCAGTCAGTACCATGGTCTGGATCGCGCCGAGGTGCAACGGTGTACCTATTTCCACTGGCAGCAGGATGTCGTGCGGCATCTGATGCGTGTGGCCTGCGGCCTGGACTCCATGATCCTGGGCGAGCCGCAGATCCTGGGTCAGATCAAGTCTGCCTATGCAGTGTCGAAGGAGCTGGGTGTGGTCAGCGGCACTCTGGGGCGCGCCTTCCAAGAGGCCTTCAGCATTGCCAAGCAAGTGCGCACCGACACGGCCATCGGCGAGAACCCCGTGTCCGTGGCCTACGCCGCTGTCGCGCTCGCCGAACAGATCTTTTCCAATCTCGCCAGCCTGAATGCCCTGCTGATCGGCGCGGGGCGCACCATTGAACTCGTGGCGCGGCATCTCACGGACAAAGGCCTCAAGCACATCGTGGTCGCCAACCGCACGTTGCAGAACGCGGTGGAGCTGGGCGAGAAATTCGGGGCGACCGGCGTCCTGCTTTCCGATATTCCCGAACAACTGGTGAAGGCCGACATTGTCGTGTCCTCCACCAACAGCCAGTTGCCCCTGCTCGGCAAGGGTGCGGTGGAAAGCGCGATCAAGCGGCGGCGTCACAAGCCCATGCTGCTGGTGGATCTGGCCGTGCCGCGCGACATCGAGCCGCAGGTCGGCGAGATCGCCGATGCCTATCTGTACAGTATCGATGACATTAGCGATGTCATCGAGGACAACGTCAAGAGCCGCACCGAGGCTGCTGCTCAGGCCAGTTCCATCATCGAGCGCGGAGTGCAGGACTATCAGCGCCGGTTGCGCTCGCTCAATGCCGTGGACACCTTGCGTGCCTTCCGCGAGAAGGCCGAACAGCTGCGTGACCGCGAAGTGGAGAAGGCCCTGCGCGCGCTGGACAAAGGGGAGCCGCCGGTCCAGGTGGTCGAGGCCCTCGCGCGCGGGCTCACCAACAAGCTGATCCATTCGCCCAGCGTGCAGATGAAGAAGGCCAGCGCGGATGGCCGTGACGAGGTGCTGCTGCTCACTCGCGAACTGTTCGAACTGGATGGCCCCACGGAATGATCAAGGAATCGATACTGCACAAGCTCGCCAATCTGCGCGATCGCTATGAAGAGCTGGAAGCCCTGCTCAGCGACGGCGAGGTCATCGGCAATCAGGAGCGCTTCCGCGCCCTGTCGAAGGAGTTCGCGGAACTCGAACCAGTGGTGAAGGCTTATATCGCCTATCAGGATGTGCTCGATCAATTGCGTCAGGCCCGTGAGATGCAGAAGGATGCCGACAGCGACATCCGCGCCATGGCCGATGACGAGGTGCGCAGCATCGAGGCCGGGCTCGAGGCCGAAGAGCTGGCCCTGCAGAAACTGCTGCTGCCTCGCGACGAGAAGGACAGCTGCGACATCTTCCTGGAAGTGCGTGCCGGCACCGGCGGCGACGAGGCGGCGATTTTCTCCGGCGATCTCTTCCGCATGTACTCTCGCTATGCCGAAACGCAAGGCTGGCGCGTGGAGATCCTGAGCGAGCGCCCGGGCGAGCATGGCGGCTACAAGGAAATCATCACCCGCATCGAGGGCCGCAATGTCTACGGCCATCTCAAGTTCGAGTCGGGCGCTCACCGTGTGCAGCGCGTTCCGGAGACCGAGACCCAGGGGCGCATCCACACCTCGGCCTGTACGGTGGCGGTGATGCCTGCCATGGATGAGCTGGCCGAGATCGAGATCAACAAGGCGGACTTGCGGATCGATACCTTCCGTTCCAGTGGCGCCGGCGGCCAGCATGTCAACAAGACCGATTCCGCCATTCGCATCACGCACATTCCCAGCGGCATCGTGGTGGAGTGCCAGGACGAGCGTTCACAGCACAAGAACCGCTCCCGCGCCATGTCCCTGCTGCATGCCAAGCTCAATGACCAGGCCCAGCAGGCCGCCGCGCAGGAAGTGTCGGACACGCGTCGCAAACTGGTGGGCACGGGAGATCGCTCCGAGCGCATCCGCACCTACAACTACCCGCAGGGGCGCGTCACCGACCATCGCATCAACCTCACCGTCTACAAACTGTCCGAGGTGATGGAGGGCGCGCTGGATTCGGTGATCCAGCCGCTGATCAACGAGCATCAGGCGGACTTGCTGGCCGAGCTGGCGGAGTCCTGAACCATGAGCGCCATCAGCAGTGGACAAGCTCTGCGCATGGCACAACATGCACTCTTTGGCTCCGACACGGCGCAGATTGATGCCGAACTGCTGCTTTGTGCCGCGCTGGGGGCCACCCGCGCCGGACTCTACGCCTGGCCCGAGCGGCCGTTGACGCCGGCAGAGCGAGGCCGCTTCGAGTCCCTGCTGGAGCGACGCATCCTTGGCGAGCCCGTGGCCTATATCCTTGAGGAGCGCGAGTTCTGGACCTTGCGTCTGCGGGTGACGCCCGCCGTGCTGATTCCGCGTCCGGAGACCGAGCTGCTGGTGGAAACCGCGCTGACGCTGGCCGGGCCGGCAGGCGCGGAGGCTCTGCGTGTCGCGGATCTGGGCACCGGCAGCGGGGCGATCGCGCTGTCGCTCGCCAGCGAGCGGCCCCACTGGCAGGTGCTCGCCACGGATCAGAGCGTGGCGGCCCTGCAGGTGGCCAGCGACAATGCGGTCCGGCTTGGGCTGCACAATGTCAGCTTCCGTCAGGGCAGCTGGTGCGAGGCACTGCCGGAAGGCCTGTTCGACATGATCCTGAGCAATCCGCCCTATATCGCGCCGGGGGATGCGCATCTCGGGCAGGGTGATCTGCGCTTCGAGCCCTCGAGTGCATTGATCTCTGCCGAGCAGGGGCTGGCCGATCTGCGGGCAATATGCCACGCGGCCCCGCGTCATCTGGCGCCTGGCGGCTGGCTGTTGCTGGAGCATGGCTTTGAGCAGGGGACGGCGGTGCGCCAGTTGCTGGACGAGTCAGGTTTCAGTGGCGTGCGTACGCTGGCCGATCTGAATGCGCTGCCGCGCGTGAGTCTGGCTTGCCTGGAAGTCCTGGGCGAGTGAGAGCCACATGTCGACCATGAGACACGAGTGAGGTAGACACCCATGCAGGACGAAGAACTGCTTCGCTACAGTCGCCAGATCATGCTGCCCGAGATGGATGTCGCCGGGCAGCAGGCATTGCTGGATGCCTCGGTGCTCATCGTGGGCATGGGAGGCCTTGGCAGTCCCGCCGCGATGTATCTGGCGGCAGCCGGCGTGGGGCATCTGCTGCTGGCTGACGATGACAAAGTGGATCTGAGCAATCTGCAGCGCCAGATCGTGCACGGTCAGGACAGTCTCGGCCTGCCCAAGGTGCATTCGGCAGCGCAGACGCTGCGCCGGCTCAATCCCCATGTCCGCATCACCACCCTGCAGCAGCGTCTGAGCGAGGCCGAGCTGGATGCGCTGCTGCCTGGCGTGAACCTGATCCTGGATGCCTGCGACAACTTCAGCACGCGCTTCGCACTCAACGCCGCCAGTGTGCGGCATCGCGTGCCCCTGGTCTCCGGGGCGGCGATCCGCATGGAGGGGCAGGTGACGGTGTTTGATCCACGCCAGTCATCCAGCCCCTGCTACCAGTGTCTCTACCGGCAGGGCGACGACGAGCAGGCGAGCTGTGCCCGCAATGGGGTGATGGCGCCGGTGGTGGGCATCATCGGTGCCGTGCAGGCGATGGAGGCCATCAAGCTGCTGGCCGGCGTGGGTGAACCGCTGACCGGGCGTCTGTTGTTGCTCGATGCGGCGACCATGCAGTGGCGTTCCCTGCGCCTGCCGCGCGACCCGGCCTGTCCGGTGTGTGCCGCAGCCGCAGGGGCCGCGGCGGACCTGCGCTATTGATGTTCAATGCCGCGCCGGCTATGATGCCAGCGCGCTTTCTGGAACGGCGCATAAGTTTCAGATTTTAAAGACATTATTGACCTGGATGGCGCCATGTGCGAGCAGTCGGGGTCACTCAATCGGCAGCAATGCCCGCGGCGTAGTTCCCTATGGCAAATGAATCAAGCAACCAGAAGACGACGTTTTCAGTCTTCAATCTGGTTGAACCTCTGAACAAGGCAATCGCAGATCTCGGCTTCACCCACTGCACTCCCATCCAGGCCCAGAGCCTCAAGTATTCGCTCCAAGGCCACGACGTCACCGGACGCGCCCAGACGGGCACCGGCAAGACGGCGGCCTTCCTCATCACCATCATCAACGATCTGGTCAGCAATCCCATCCGCGAGACGCGTTACATCGGCGAGCCGCGTGCCCTGATCATCGCTCCCACGCGGGAACTGGTCATGCAGATCGCCAGTGACGCGCAGAATCTCGCCAAGTACGCGGATCTGCACGTTGTCACCATGGTGGGCGGCGAGGACTACCAGAAGCAGCTGCGGGCGCTGGACAAGCGGCCGGTGGACATCGTGGTGGCGACGCCGGGGCGTCTGATCGACTTCGTGCAGAACGACCAGATCTACCTGGGTCTGGTGGAACTGATGGTCATCGACGAAGCGGATCGCATGCTGGACATGGGCTTTGGCGAAGACATCAACCGCGTCATCAGCCACGCCCCGCGGGATCGCCAGACCCTGCTCTTCTCCGCCACCTATCCGGAAGGGATCGCCCAGATGAGCCGCGGCGTGCAAC
>JALREE010000121.1 GCA_023256835.1 Pseudomonadales bacterium
GAGGGTGACGAGGAACTCGACGCTGTCGCGCACCGTGCCGGAGGACGAGCCGACACGGGCGAACAGCGCGATGGTGGAGCCACCCAGACCGAAGCCGGCGATGATTTCCATCAGCACGTGATTCGGCAGATCAGTCGGCAGCCAGGCCTTCATGACGATGTAGACGATCACCAGGCCGAGCACAGCCAGACTCACCAGCGCGAAGCCCATCACGGCCCCGGAGTTCAGTGCCACCTTGAAGGCATCGCCGATGTTGTCCTTGGCGGACACTGTGGTGCGGGCATTGCCCTGCGTGGCGATCATCATGCCGATGTAGCCGGAGGCAATGGAAATCACGCCGCCGAACAGGAATGCGACGGCCGTGTAGAAACCCTCGCGAGTATCAGGGGTATGGTTGTCGTCGATGAGCACCGCAATGATGGCCGCGAACACCAGCATGAAGATGCTGAGGAACTTGTACTCCTGCTTCAGGAAGGCCATGGCGCCCTGAGCGATCGCACCATGAATGAACTTGAGGCGGGACTTCTGCTCACCCTCAAGACCGAGGTCAAGCGGCACACGCATCACCTGGCGCATGTAGAAATAGGCTACGCCAAGCCCGAAAAGAGATAGCAATGTCGAAATTGTAATTGTCATGCCTGGCATCTTGCGGTAACTCCTCGTCTTGTTTTTGTTGGATGAAGCGAGCGGCACTGTAGCATATAGACCTGGACAAACAAAGCCGGGGAAAGTGCCTGAAAAGCGCCGAAAATCAAGGGCTCCAGAGCGGTGAGCAAGGGCGTGGGGAGTGCGCCGCGCCGAGTCGGCCCGGCCGTGCTGATGATGTGTGAGACGCGGAACGTTGCGCCGGCTCAGCGGGAGCGGCCACGAGCTCTTGGCTTGCATTTGCCCTTGCCTCGCGGCGCGGTGCTGGCACCGGTGCGAGCGGCACGAAACGCTTCACGCATTGTTGCCAGCCGCTCTTCCTGCTGCTCGAAGCGCCGCTTCTTCAGCGCTGCACTGATGTCGACGAGATCGGCACTCATGGGGAGACGAGCGCCTGAGCTTCCTGCTTGAGGGTGTCCTTGCGGGCTTCGAGCTCGGCAATCAAATCCTTGTCGAGTGGATCGACAGGCTGCCCGGCCGCATCGGTATTGCCATATTTCAATTGTTCGGCGTTGAGAGCTTCCAGCAGTTGCTCTGCAGCGGCGACAGCCTGCTCAAGCCGCTCATTGGCGGCATTGACGCGGGAAGTGCTGTCACGCAATTCGGCAATCTGAGCTTCCAGTGCGGCAATCCGATCACGCTGCGCCTGTTCCCGGGCCTGGGCATCGCGGCGCTGGGCAGCCGCCTGTGCTTCACGCGCCTGCGCCTCGCGCTCGAGTCGGGCCTGTTCCTGGGCACGCGCCGCCTCGGCCTGGGCCAGTGCCTCCTGGCGCAGCCGCTCGGCTTCGGCAGCCTCGTTGCGCGTACGCTCTTCGGCAATGCTTCTTGCCTCTGCCTCGTCAGCCGCGCGCTGCGCTTCCAGCACTGCAGCCTGATCGACCACTGGCTGACCGCTGGAGGAGCAGGCAACCAGAGATGTCAGCAACAATCCCATGATCAGATAGCGAATTGAAGAGATGACGCTGTGCGTTTTGGGGAGGCTTGTCATCGCGAATGTCCTTGCCAGGCTGTAGAGAATGCCGGGAAATGAAGAGCTTGACGGCACCATAATCACTCCAGGATAGTACCGTCAAGTTCCCTGTTCTGTAGTCTGATCCACGCCGCGGGCTGTCGCGCCCATCGGACTCTGTGTGCTTTATATAGACAATTCAGGTATTTGTCAGCATCACGCTGCGCAGTCATGACTCCTTTTCGCGCGCAAGGCTCTCTTCGACCAGCCCTTCTGCTGCTGGCGCTTCCTGTCATCCTGCTGATTGCCCTGCTGCTGCTCGGCCTGCAAGCGCAGCCTTCCGTGCCCCGCAACCTGACGGTGGATGGCGTCGCCATCACGGCCATCGAGGACATGCTGGTGGACAGAGCCCCGGCACGCGTGGGACGCGCGGGAGAGCTGCAACTGCAGCTGGATGAAAGCGAGCTCAATCTGCTGGCGGCCTTTGCCCTGCAGAACATTCCCGCCTTGCGCGGCGCGGCGGCGCGGGTCAGTGTCGGGAACCAGAGCGCGGCACTGGATCTCAGCGTGCCACTGCCCGGGTCCGGTCCTGCCCTCTTCCTGAATCTGCACATCGACGTGGCGGCCGTCGACGGACTCGCCGTACCGGGAACGCTCTGGATCGGCCGCATTCCCGTCCCTGGTGCTGCCATGCGCCTGGTGGCAGGGGCAGGAGAGCGCTGGCTTGCCAGCAGTTACGTGAATTTCGAGACGCTGCGCCCCCTGCGCGACAGCGTCCGGGATGTGGACTTCTCTGCACCCACCGCCAGTTTCACACTGAACTGGGAGCCACAGCTGATGGCCACCGTGCAGAATCAGGCAGAGCAGCTCCTTCTGAGCGCCGACGACAAGGCCCGCATCGAACACTACCGCGAGACTCTGGCCGTCCTGCTCGCGGCGGTACCTGCTGACACGCGCTCGATCGCGCTGGGCGAACTGCTGCCAGCACTGTTCCGGGAGGCACTGGTACAAAGTGCGGCAGGGGCTGACCCTGCCGTGGAGAATCGCTCAGTGCTGCAGGCGCTGTCGCTCTACATCAATGCCGACACCGCGCAAGGCAGTGGCGAACGTCATCCGCAGGTGACGCTGCAACGGCGCAGCGATCTGGCGCAGCACTTCGTCAGCTCCGCCGCCATGACCGCCAGTGTCGGTCCGGACGTCGCCAGTCTGCTGGCCACCAGCAAGGAAGCCCACGACGCGCGCTACCGCTCCGGCTTCAGCTTCAGCGATCTGACAGCCAACATGGCTGGCGTCGCGCTGGGCGATGCGGCCACGCTGAACGCCGCATCGGCGCGCCGTCTGCAGCAGGCGCTGGCACATTCCACGGCAGAATCCGACTACATGCCCGTGGTTTCGCGCGACAATGCCGGCCTCAGCGAGGAAGATTTCCTGGAGCAATTCCAGGACCGCAACAGCCCGGCCTATCTGGAGCGACTTGGCACCATCAACGCACAGCTGGCCGCACTGCCTGTCTTCAACCAACCCTGACTGCGGTGTTCGCCCCGCCGTGGCTCTTGTATACTGCCGGCCCGGTCACCGGTACCGCACATTGCACGCGCAGCACTGCCTTCAACGCACGCAGGCCAGGAATCCAGCACCATGAGCACCCAGGACAAGCCCGCCCATTTCGACACAGTCAACCTGCATTCCGACCGCAGTGACAAGCCCGAGCACGGCAGCCTGCACAAGGCCGTGCACACCTCGATTGCCTTCGAGTATGACGACGCGCGGGATCTTGCCGCCGTGTTCCAGGGCCGCAAGTCCGGCTACAACTACGGCCGCCAGCAGAATCCGACGGTGAATGCCCTGCAGAATCGCGTGACCCGCATGGAAGGAGGCCAGGGCACCGTTGCCTTCGCCACAGGCATGGCCGCCATCGGCTCGATCCTGTTTGCCCTGCTGCGCCAGGGCGATCACGTGATCTCCAGCGCCTTCCTGTTCGGCAATACCAACAGCCTGTTCCACACCTTCATCAATTTCGGCGTGGAGGTCAGTTTCGTTGACGCCACGGACAGCGCCGCAGTGCGTGCTGCGTTGCGACCCAACACCCGCATCGTGTTCGTCGAGACCATTGCCAATCCGGTCACGCAGATTGCGGATCTCGAGGGCATCGGCGCCCTGTGCCGCGAGCACGGCCTGATCTTCGTCGTGGACAACACCATCACCACGCCCTGCCTTTTCAATCCACGCGAGGTCGGCGCCAGCTTCATCATCAACTCGCTTTCCAAGTCCTTTGGCGGCCATGGCGACGCGCTGGGAGGCTCGGTGACAGACACCGGTCTCTACGATTGGCAGGACTACCCGCATCTGTACGACAACTACAAGACCGGGCCCTCCACCACCTGGGGCATGACCCAGTTGAAAAAGAAGGGCCTGCGGGATTTCGGTGCCACGCTCTCGCCCGAGGCGGCGCACACCCTGGCACTGGGCTCCGAGACCCTGTCGCTGCGCGTCGAACGTGCCAGCAGCAATGCGCTGGCGCTGGCTCAGTTCTTCGAGGCCCATCCGCGGGTGCGCAAGGTCAACTACCCCGGGCTGCCGAGTCATCCGCAGCATGCGCGGGCAGCGAAACTGTTCCGCCATTTCGGCGCGCTCATGAGCATCGAGCTGATCGACGAGATCGACTGCTTCGATTTTCTCAATCGCCTGCAGTACGTGGTGTCGTCCAGCAATCTGGGGGATACCCGCACGCTCGCGATTCCCGTCGCCCACACTATATTCTTCGAGATGGGCGCCGCGCGCCGGGCATTGATGGGCATTCCCGATTCCATGATTCGCCTGGCCGTCGGCATCGAGAACATCGACGATCTGGTGGCAGACTTCAGCCAGGCCCTGGCCTGAGACATTGCGGAGATTGCCGATGATCACGCTGTGTCACATCGACGAGATCGAGGAAGGTCGCTCCAAGGGCTTCGAGGTGCTGAACAAGTATCTCTTCGCCGTGAAGAAGGACGGTCGCCTGCATCTTTACTACAACTATTGCCCGCACCTGGGCACACCGCTGGAGTGGCAGGAAGACCAGTTCCTCGACAGCGATGGCGCGCTGATCCAGTGCTCCACGCACGGCGCGCTGTTCCTGATCGAGAACGGTCAGTGCATATTGGGGCCCTGCAAGGGCAAGCGACTCAAGGCCATTCCCTTTGTGCTGGGCAACGGCTTCATGATGGTCGAGGAAGCTGACGTCAGCACACTGGGACGGCTCTGAGTCACGCCGGCTGCAACTCGACAGGAACGCTTTGCTGCAAGTGCATGCCCTGCATATCGATGGCCGAGCGCCAGGCCAGCACTTCCACGCCACCTGCCACGGCCTGCCGCAGCGCCTCGGCATACTCCGGGTCGATCTTCTCTGCCGGGCGCACACTTCCAATCCCGGAGTGCTGCACGCAGAACAGCAAGACCGCACGCTGACCCTGCTTGCGCAGCGCGAGCAGTTCGCGCAGGTGCCGGGTGCCCCGCGTGGTGACAGCATCCGGAAATGCCCCAATGCCATCGGGCAGTGCCAGGGTCACACTCTTCACCTCCACATGGCAGTGCTCCTCAGGGCGCTGAGCATGTCCGCTCAGGACAAAGTCGATGCGACTGCCCTCCCCGCCGATCACCACTTCACGGCGCAGCACGCCATAGCCCGCCAGCGCGGCGATGTGCCCCGCCCGCAGCGCCTCTTCCACCAAGGCGTTGGCTCGTGTCGTGTTGATGCAGGCAAGATGGCGCCCTGCTGTCTCCACAAGCTCCCAGGTGCCTGGATACTTGCGTCCGGGCTTGCTGGAAAGGGAAAACCACACACGGCAGCCGGGTTCGGCGCAGCCCAGCATGGCGCCGGTATTGGGACAATGCAGGGTGATCTCGCGCCCGTCAGGCAGTCGAACATCCGCCAGGAAGCGCTTGTAGCGCCGGATGAGAATGGCCTCGGAGAGCGGCTCGTCGAATCTCATGCCGTGAAGGCGCCACGCTCGACTGCCGCGCGCAGCCGCTCGGCGGCCTGCTCCAGCTGACCCATGCCGGTGGTGAAAGCGAAGCGGACGTGCCGCCTGCTCTCGAACTCGCCAAAGTCGGTGCCCGGCGTTGCGGCCACGCCGAAGTCCTCCAGCAGGATGCGGCAGAACTGCTCGCTGTCATCGCTGAAGGCCTCGATGCCCGCATAGAGGTAGAACGCGCCCTGGGCCGAGACGGGCACTACGAAGCCCAGCTCGCGCAACACGCGGGTCAGATAGTCACGGCGTGCCGCAAATTCGCGGCGCCGGGCCTCGAAGATGTCGCGGGTGTCGCCATCAAAGGCGCGCAGGGCCGCATACTGCGCCACCGAGGACGCAGCTATGAACAAGTTCTGCGCCAGGATATTGCTGACGCCAACGAGTGATTCGGGCACCACGAACCAGCCCAGCCGCCAGCCAGTCATGCCGAAATACTTCGAGAAACTGTTCACCACCAGGACATCGTCGCCCAGTTGCAGGGCGCTGGGCAGACCGCCGACATAGTCCAGGCCATGGTAGATCTCGTCCACCAGAAGATGGCAGCCCCTGCTTCGACACCAGGCATGAATGCCTTGCAGGGCGGGCAGATCAAGCACCGTTCCCGTGGGGTTCGATGGCGATGCCAGCCACACGCTGCGACAGCTTGCCGTGGCGTGCTGCGTCAGCAGATCAGGAGTCAACTGGTAATTGTCGCGGGCGGTCACCGGCACCAGGATCGGCTCGGCACCCGCCAGGCGCACGTAGTTCCGATTGCAGGGATAGCCAGGATCCGTCATCAGCACGGCATCGCCCGGATTGAGCAGCATCTGGGCCAGCAGGCTCAGGGCACCACTCGCGCCGGGCGTGACGAAGATGCGATGCTCGGGGATGTCCAGGCCGTGCTGCGCGAGGTAATGCCCGGCGATCGCCTCGCGCAGCTGGGGCAGGCCGGCCGCCGGCGTGTAAGCGGTGTGGCCACTGGCCAGTGCCGCGCGGCCGGCCTCCACGATGGGCTCGGCGGTGACGAAATCCGGTTCGCCGACCTCAAGGTGGATGATGCTGCGCCCCTGACGCTCCAGCGCCTTGGCGCGCTCCAGAACGGTCATCACGCGAAAGGGATTGAAGCCGATCAGCCGATCAGCGGCTTGCAGAGGGGCGGGATGGCGGGAATCTGGCACGTCAACTCCTGTGTACTATGCTTGCAGGGCAGCCTGTGTCTGGAGGCCGGCATTATAGGCACAGGCCGCCGAGCGGGCGAAACCCGGCTTCTGCGCAGTGCTTGCACCAGCCCTGGCAGCCGCCGTCTTGGCGGTAGCGCGTCCAGAATTAATCTGGTAGCTTACCGGCCTTTCTGATGCCCTTGACATGCGAGTGCCCGCGTCATGTGACCGTCCGCTCGTGAGCGTTAAATCTGGACAAGCCCCGCTGGGGCGAAGAGGCGTAGCGAACCATGTCTGACAAAAAAGCCCCTGCTTCCGCACCGGTTCTGAAGAACTTCACCCCCTACAAGGAAAAGAAGGGGGAGGAGTACATGAATGAGAACCAGAAGGAACACTTCAAGGCCATCCTCAACAACTGGCGCAATCAGCTGATGGAAGAAGTGGATCGCACCGTGCACCACATGCAGGATGAAGCGGCGAACTACCCGGACCCGGCCGACCGCGCCACGCAGGAAGAGGAGTTCAGCCTGGAACTGCGCACCCGTGACCGCGAGCGCAAGCTGATCAAGAAGATCGACGCCACCCTGGAGAAAATCGCCCAGGACGACTACGGCTACTGTGAAGCCTGTGGTATCGAGATCGGCATCCGCCGCCTGGAGGCTCGCCCCACCGCCAACAAGTGCATCGACTGCAAGACGCTCGACGAGATCAAGGAAAAGCAGTGGGGCGCCTGAGGCCCCCGTTCGACGCTGACCCATCGCCTGCACCATGAGCAAAAACACCGACATTATCGGTCGCTTTGCCCCCTCTCCCAGCGGCCCGCTGCATTTCGGGTCGCTGGTCGCCGCCACCGCCAGTTACCTCGATGTCCGTCACCGCAAGGGTCGCTGGCTGCTGCGCATGGAAGACCTCGACCCTGCCCGCGAGCCGCCGGGAGCTGCCGACCAGATCCTGCGCGCACTGGAAGCCCACGGCCTGCACTGGGACGGGCCGGTGCTGTATCAAAGCTCCCGTCTTGACGCCTATGCCGAGGCTCTCGCCGAACTGCGGCGCCAGGGCAGGCTGTTCGCCTGCCGTTGTTCACGCCAGCAGATCCAGGCCGATGGTGGTGTCTATGATGGTCGTTGCCGCACACTGGGCCTGCCGGACAAGGGCAATGCCATTCGTCTGCGTGTGGATGATGTGCAGGTGGATTTCATCGACGCCATTCAGGGCCCCCAGAGCCAGCATCTGAAGCAGGCGTGCGGCGACGTCATCCTGCGTCGCAAGGATGGCCTGTACGCCTATCAGCTGGCCGTGGTGGTCGACGATGCCTGGCAAGGCGTCACGGACATCCTGCGCGGTTCCGACCTGCTGGACTCGACGGCGCGTCAGATCTTCCTGCAACAGCGGCTGGGTCTGCCGACACCCCGCTACGCGCACGTGCCCGTCGCAGTGAACGAGCTGGGACAGAAGCTCAGCAAACAGCACTTTGCACAGGCCTTGGCACTGGAGCACTGCAGTGGGGCCCTGCTGCAGGCGCTGCGCTTCCTTGGGCAGGCTCCCGAACCCGCGCTCACCAGAGCGAGCGTCGATGAAATACTCGCCTGGGCCGTCCAGCACTGGGATATACAGGCTGTCCCCAAGTTGGCTAATATCCGGCTCGACAGTCACTCCTGACTCCGACAATCACCCAGGATTTCCCGTGTACATCTCCCGCTCCATCCTTCTGCTGCTGATGTTCAGTTATCTGCTGTTCCTGACCAGTGTCGACTGGGTCAGCCAGCCCCAGGGAGCCTGGTACCGTCCGTTCATCGTCGGTCTGCTCGTCATATTGATTGCGGCGCTATGCCACAGGGAACAGAACTCCGATGACCTTTGAACTGAGCAGTCTGTTCATCCTGGGTCTGGCCTACATGGCCATGCTGTTCGTGATCGCGCTGGCGACGGATCGCGGCTGGATTCCACAGCGCATCGTGCGTCACCCGGTGGTCTACGTGCTGGCGCTGGGCGTGTTCGCGAGTGTCTGGTCCTACTATGCGGCAACCGCCAACGCCTTCCGCGACGGCTTCGGCTATCTGGCGCCGTTCATCGGGATCTCCCTGGCCTTCCTGTTCTCGCCGCTGATGCTGCGACCCATTCTGGAAATCACCAAGAGCTACCAGCTGAGCTCGCTGGCCGACCTGCTGGCGTTTCGCTACCGCAGCCCGGTTGCCGGCACGATCACCACTCTCGTCCTGCTCATGGGCGTCATTCCGCTGTTGTCCCTGCAGATACAGGCGGTCGCCAACAGCGTTGCCCTGCTGGCACCGGATACTTCCCAGACCACGCTGGCCATTGTGTTCTGCTCGCTGATCACGCTGTTCGCCATCTTCTTCGGGACAGGTCGTGGCGCGGGCCGAGAGAAGCACGAAGGCCTGGTCATGGCCATTGCATTCGACTCGGTGGTGAAGTTGCTGGCACTGCTGACCCTCGGTCTGTTTGCCATTTACCGGGGCTTCGGTGGGTTTGCGGAAGTGGATGCCTGGCTGCAGACTCAGCCCGAGCTGCTTGCCAGCATCAAGGAGCCGGATGCGCCGGGTTCCTTCCATGTGACTGCCCTGCTGTTCTTCACGGCTGCCGTTGCCAGTCCGCACATGTTCTACATGATCTTCAACGAGAACAACGACCCGAAGGCCCTCACGCTGGCCAGCTGGGCCCTGCCCCTGTACTTCCTGCTGCTGAGCGCACCTGTGCTGCCGATTCTGTGGGCCGGGCTCAAGATTGGCTCCACTGCGCCGCTGGAGTTCTATCCCGTCAGCCTGGGCGTCGACTACGGCTCCGAACTGATGACGCTGATCGGCTTTCTGGGCGGACTCTCGGCTGCCAGCGGCCTGATCATCGTCATTACCCTGGCCCTGTCCAACATGTGTCTCAACCACTTGATCCTGCCGGTCTATCAGCCCTCTGCCCGCAACGACATCTACCGCTGGCTGCTGTGGAAACGCCGCGCCCTGATCACGGCCCTGATCTGGATTGGATTCATCTTCTACTATCTGCCGGAAGACAAACTGAGTGTGCGGGCCATCGGCAATGTCTCCTATATCGCGAGTCTGCAGTTTCTGCCCAGCATCATCGCCCTGTTGTACTGGCCACGAGGAAACAAGAAAGGGTTCCTCGCAGGGCTGGGGGTGGGGGTCCTGATCTGGTTCGCCTTCCTGATGCTGCCGGTGCTGACCGGCACCAATCTGCTGGCCTTCAGTGATGTCAACACGCGCGAAATCATCGCCGGCTCACTGGTGACGAATGTCATCCTGTTCGTCGCCATCTCGCTGTGGACACGCACCTCCGCCGAGGAGCGCGCCTCCGCGGACATCTGTGCGCTCGACACCATCAGACGCCGCAATCGTACCGGTCTGGTCGCACGCTCGCCGGAAGAGTTCATCGAGAAACTCACCAAGCCGCTGGGTGAACGAACGGCAACCCGGGAAGTGCTGCAGGCCTTGCGGGACCTGAAGATCGACAAGCAGGAAAAGCGCCCCTATGCACTGCGTCTTCTGCGCGGCCGCCTGGAGGCCAACCTCTCAGGACTGCTGGGACCGTCGATCGCGCACGATCTGATTGACCGCTTCCTGCCCTACACCATCGAATCGGAAACCGGCGCCACCGACGTGGATGTGATCGAGAGCCGTATCGAAGCCTATCGCAGCAATCTTTCGGGCATGGCGGAAGACCTGGACAATCTGCGGCGTTATCACCGCCAGGTGCTGCTCGAGCTGCCGCTCGGCGTGTGTTCCCTGGGCGAGCAGAACCAGATCGTGATGTGGAACAATGCCATGGCCAAGCTGACTGGAATATCCAGTCAGGAAGTGGTTGGCGCCCAGCTCAAGGATATCGAGGAGCCGTGGGGCTCGCTCATCGCCGACTTCACGTCGGCGGAGGCCGCCCACGCTCACAAGCGCGTGGTGCAGGTCAAGAACAAGCGTCGCTTCATCAGCCTGCACAAGGCCATCATCGAGAAATCGGCCGCCCACAAGATCAAGCAGGACGGGATCGTGATCCTGTTGGAGGATCTGACCGAAACCGAGCTGCTGGAAGAGGAACTGACACACAGCGAACGCCTCGCCTCGATCGGCCGCCTGGCTGCCGGCGTCGCTCACGAGATCGGCAACCCCATCACAGGCATCGCCTGCCTGGCACAGAACATTCGCGACGAGACCAACAACGATGAGCTGCGCAGCATGGCACGCCAGATCATTGAGCAAACGGACCGCACATCGCGAATTGTGCAGTCGCTCGTGAACTTCGCCCACAGCGGCAGCAACAAGGTGGATCACACCAGCGAGGTGGTCTCCATCGAGGAGTGCGTGAACGAGGCCATCGCCTTGATTTCACTGGACAAGCGCCGCAAGGATATTCACTACCGCATCGCCTGCAAGCCCGGTCTGAAGATTCTGGGTGATTCCCAGCGCCTGCTGCAGGTCCTGGTGAACCTGATCAACAACGCCCATGATGCCAGCCCGGCCGGCAGCACCATCACCATCAGCTCGAAGCTAGTGTCCGGGTCTGTCCAGCTTGCCGTCACCGACGAGGGCACGGGCATTCCCGAGTCGATCAGGGACCGGATTTTTGACCCGTTCTTCACCACGAAAGAGCCGGGAGAGGGCACGGGGCTGGGGCTTTCGCTGGTCTACAGCATAGTTGAAAACCTCAATGGCCATATTGATATAATCAGCGCGTCGAGCCGCAGGGAGAATCCCGGCACACGGGTAATCCTGACCTTTCCCTGCTATGATGACGCAGGCCTGCCAGTCGAGAATTTCGCGAAGGCACTCTGAATCTCAAGGCAAGCTCTTGAATTAGTTATCAAACTGTTTGAGTACCACGATGACAGCGCAGAACAGGGTATTGGTTGTTGAAGACGAGCAGGTCATTCGCACCGCATTGCGAAGACTGCTCGAACGGCATGACTATCTTGTGGAAGAGGCCGGCAGTGTCCGGGACGCGCTGGAGAACTTCAATCCAGACGATTTCGACATCGTCGTCAGTGATTTGCGCCTGCCTGGCGCCCCCGGCACTGATCTGATCGCCGCCACCAAGACGCCTGTCTTGATCATGACCAGCTACTCCAGCCTGCGTTCCGCCATCGACTCCATGAAGATGGGCGCCGTGGACTATATCTCCAAGCCCTTCGAACACGACGAGATGCTGGAAACAGTGGCCCGAATCGTGAAGGAAAGTGCCGCACGCAAGGCCACGGTGGAAAAACCCGTTCCGCCGCCCGAGCCACCCGTCTACGGCATGATCGGCAGTTGCCCGCAGATGATGGAATTGTTCCGTCGCATCCGCAAAGTAGCCCAGACCAGCTCGACCGTTCTGATCAATGGCGAGTCCGGCACCGGCAAGGAGCTGGTGGCACGCGCCATTCACAAACTTAGTGATCGCAAGGATGCCGAGATGATCTCGGTGAATTGCGCCGCCATTCCCGAGAACCTCATTGAATCTGAACTCTTCGGTCACGAGAAGGGAGCGTTCACTGGCGCGACGGCCAACCGTACCGGCCTCGTCGAGGCAGCCAACGGCAGCACCTTGTTCCTGGACGAGATTGGCGAGTTGCCTCTCGAGGCCCAGGCCCGCCTGCTGCGCGTGCTGCAGGAAAACGAGATACGCAAGGTGGGCTCCGTGCAATCCAAGAAGGTGGACGTCCGTCTGGTGGTGGCAACGCACCGTGATCTCAAGCAGCTCGTGATCGACGGCGATTTCCGGGAAGACCTGTACTACCGCATCAACGTCATGACGCTGTTGATCCCGCCGCTCAAGGAGCGCGGCAACGACATTCTGGAACTTGCCGACGCCATCCTGGAGCGTACTTGCAAGCGTCTGAAATCGCCGGCGTTGAAGTTCAGTCCGGAAGCCACGCAGGCCATCGCAGTGTATTCCTGGCCTGGCAACGTGCGGGAATTGGAAAACGCCATCGAGCGAGCTGTGGTGCTGGCCGAGTCGGAGTACATCGGTGCCGAACTTCTGGCGATCGACATCAGCGGCCGCAATCAGCTGCGCCCTCTCAACGATCGAGCTCAAGGCGCCAGCAACGCGACGCCGCCACTTGCCGCTCACGATGACCCTGTGGAAGAGCTGTCCCTGGAGGACTACTTCCAACGCTTCGTCCTCGAACATCAGGATCAAATGAACGAGACCCAGTTGGCACGCAAGCTGGGCATCAGCCGCAAGTGCCTCTGGGAGAGACGTCAACGTTTCGGCCTGCCGCGCAAGAAGAAACTGGCCTGAGCCTCGACCTGCATCTCCAATTCTCAGCACCTCGGTTCCGAGCATCCCTCACTGCGGATATAACTCCCCGCGAGCCTTCATGTCACTGACGTGTCACCCCGGTGACAGTTTGTTACTGATACACATCTACCCAGATATTTGGAGTTTTTCGGTAACACAGTACCAGTTTTCCACTTGGTATATTTCTGTGAAATAAGTTAACACTTTGTTTTTAAAGGTTTTTAATTATCTGGCACGGATAGTGCTCCATATACGCCACAATAACAATAAATAATAACAACGACGTCCAATAAGAATAAAAATGGCATTCCTTGGTTTGGTGCAGTGAATAAGAAAAAAGAGTAACGGATTTTCAGGTTTCAGGCAGTACGTCTATTGTCAGACTGGAGATACTGTTTCACTAAAATGCTTTGCGGTGCTGTATTTGGTGCCCATTTAGTACAACAAGAAAAACAAAACTAAATTACCTTCCTTGCGGGGGGGCTGTACTCGCCCCCCAGAGCATTTCCTCCTGCTAATTTCCTCTCGATCGGTGTATTATCCGGCTCCATTCGCACACTTGCCTGATGGCACTGATGTAAGCATTCTCGCGTTGTACCAACGTGCGGCCTACATGACATGGCGCGATCAATGGATTCTGACCATCACATGCTAAGAAAGTTAACCAGAGTTCTCTTCGGCAAACGAGCCAAGGCAGCCCCCTCTGACGCTACCGCGGGCAACAGTCCGACGAGCGTCACCACAGAGCATCGCGATACGACCCCGCCCCCTGCGCGCCAGTCAGGCCGCGCACGATTGCAGGATCTGGACCTGTCACGCGCCACCATCATCGAACGCGACGAGCACGGCATTTCCCGCAAGGACATTTCACCGAATGCCGTGAAGGTCCTGTACCGACTCAACGAATGCGGCTACCAGGCCTTCCTCGTGGGGGGCGGTGTACGTGATCTGCTGCTTGGCGACACACCGAAGGACTTCGACATTTCCACGGATGCAACTCCCGAAGAAGTGAAGCAGCTCTTCCGCAATGCCATGATCATCGGTCGTCGCTTCAAGATCGTGCATTTGCGCTTCGGCAGGGAAATCATCGAAGTCACGACCTTCCGAGCCCATCACACCGCCGAGAACGAGTTCGATGACGATGCCTCCAATCGCAGCATCCGCGGACTGGATTCAGCGCATTCAAGCTCGGGCATGATCCTGCGTGACAACGTCTATGGCTCCATCAATGAAGACGCCCTGCGCCGCGACTTCACGGCCAATGCCCTCTACTACACCACCGATGGCTTCAAGGTGCTCGACTTCGCCGACGGACTGGACGACATCGACAATCGCGTCCTGCGCATGATCGGCGATCCTGCCACGCGCTATCGCGAGGACCCGGTGCGCATGCTGCGGGCCATCCGCTTCGCCGTCAAGCTCGGCTTCACCATCGAGCCGCGCACGCGGGCTCCGCTGGATGAACTTGCCCCGCTGCTCGAATCGATTTCGCCCGCGCGTCTGTTTGACGAGACCTTGAAGCTGTTCGTGGGCGGCCATGCCGAGAAGACTCTCGAGCTGCTGCGCCAGTACAGGATCGGCTCTGTGCTGCTCAAGCCCACCATGGCAGCTACTCGGGATCCCGATGCCCCGGGCACCCGTCTGCTGACGCTGGCGATGCGCAACACCGATGCACGCTTGGCTGAGGGCAAGACAGTCACGCCGGCATTCCTGTTCGCCGCTCTGCTGTGGGCGCCCCTGCAACAGGAACTGCAGCGGCTGTGCGGTGACGCGCCGGTCACGCTTGCCGATCAGCAGGAAGCCGCAAACCGCGTGATCGGACGTCAACTGCAGATCACCGCCATTCCGAAGCGTTTTTCGATTGCCACGCGCGAGATCTGGGAGTTGCAGTTGCGCCTGGAACAGCGCAGCCGTCGCGGCATCGAATCCGTATTCGGACATCCCCGCTTTCGCGCGGGCTACGACTTCCTGCTGCTGCGGGAGGAAAGCGGCGAGCCCCTGAACGGACTCGGACAGTGGTGGACAGACTTCCAGATCAGCGACAAGGGGCAGCAGGAAGAGATGCTCGAAGGGCTGGGTCGCACAGGCGCCGCCAAGCGGCGACGTCGTCGCAAGCCGTCACGCAAACCCGCTGAGGGTGCGGGAAGTTCCTCGTGACACGGCCACAGGCGAGCGCGCCGTCGCGCGCCGGCAAGACACCTCGATTCATCGCGGTGGAAGGCCCCATCGGGGTTGGCAAGACCAGTCTTGCGCGTCGCCTCGCTGACACCTTTGATTCCGAGATCTTGCTCGAACTGCCGGAAGAGAACCCTTTTCTGGAACGCTTCTATCACGATCCGCAACGCAATGCGCTGGCGACACAGCTCTACTTCCTGCTGCAGCGCGCCCGCCAGATGCAGCAGCTGCGACAGAATGATCTCTTTGACGCAGTGCGAGTGGCTGACTTCCTGATCGACAAGGATGCGCTCTTCGCCCGCCAGAATCTGGACGACGACGAGTACGCCCTGTATCAGCAGGTTTACGCACACCTGACCATCGACGCGCCGACGCCCGATCTCGTGATCTACCTCCAGGCCCCGGCGGGCGTGCTGCTGCAACGCATACACAAGCGCGGCATCGCGGCGGAACAGCAGATTCAGCGCGATTACCTCGAACGTCTGAACGAGGCTTACGCGCAGTTCTTTCACTACTACGAGCGCAGCCCGCTGCTGATCGTGAACTGTGCCGAGATTGACCTCGTCAACAATGACGAGGATTATCAGTTGCTGCTCGAGCAGATTCAGTCGAGCACCAGCGGGACCCACTACTTCAACCCCAAGCCCGCGCTGCTTTGAGTCAGCCCCGGGGCACGGATACGTTCATGAGTACACACGCTACCGCCGGCGAGCACAGCAGTCGGCCTGCCGTCACCCTCAGCACCCTGCAGAAAATGAAGAAGCGGGGCGAGAAATTCACCTGCCTGACTGCCTACGACGCCTGCTTCGGGCAGTTGCTCAGCGAGGCCGGTGTGGAAGTCACACTGATTGGCGACTCGCTGGGCATGGTGCTGCAGGGTCACGACAGCACACTGCCAGTGAGCATGGAGGACATGGTCTACCACATCAGTTGCGTCAAGCGGGGCAATCGCGGAGCCTTCCTGATCGGCGACATGCCTTTCATGAGCTATGCCTCCGAGACGCAGACACTGGAGAACGCCGCGCGACTCATGCGCGCCGGCGCTCAGATGATCAAGATCGAGGGCGGGGCCTGGATCGCACGTTCCACCCAGCTGCTGGCCGAGCGCGGCATCCCGGTGTGCGCCCACATGGGACTGACGCCACAGTCCATCAATCGCATTGGCGGTTACCACGTGCAAGGTCGCGATCCGCGCCAGGCCGAGAGCATGCTCGCCGAGGCGGGCCTGCTGGAGAGTTCCGGTGCCAGCATCCTGCTTCTGGAATGTGTGCCGCAGACCCTCGCCCGCACGATCACCGAAGCGCTTGAGATACCCGTGATTGGAATCGGCGCAGGACCTGATACCGATGGCCAGGTGATGGTGCTGCATGATTTGCTGGGCATCTCGCCGATCACCCCGAAATTCGTGAAGAACTTCCTCAGGGATTCCCGTGCCGGCATTCGCGGCGCGTTGCAGGACTACGTGCAGGCGGTGAAGAGCGGGCAATTCCCTGCCCCCGAACACTGCTTCGACTGAGAGGACGGCCCCATGCAGCAGATCGTTCACATTGCCCCCCTGCGTCAGGCCATTGCGACACACAAGCGAGCAGGACACCGTATCGTCTTTGTCCCCACCATGGGCAATCTGCATGCCGGCCATGTACGTCTTGTGGAAGAGGCTCGCCTGCACGGCAACATCGTCGTCTGCAGCATCTTCGTTAACCCGCTGCAGTTCGGCCCGACCGAGGACCTCGACGCCTACCCCCGCACGCTCGCGGCAGACGTCGAGAAACTGGCGGCGGCGCGCTGCGACCTGCTGTTCACGCCGAGCGTCGCCGAGATCTACCCACAGGGCCTTGCGGCGCAGACGATCGTGTCGGTACCCGGCATCTCGCGCCGCCATTGTGGTGCCAGTCGTCCGGGACATTTCGACGGCGTCGCGACCATCGTCACCAAGCTCTTCAACATGGTGCAGCCGGATGCAGCCCTGTTCGGACTCAAGGACTACCAGCAACTGCAGGTGATACGTCACTTGGTGGCCGATCTGTGCATGCCGATCGAACTCGTCGGGATTCCCACCCAGCGTGAGCCGAGTGGCCTGGCACTGAGTTCGCGCAATGGTTACCTGAGCGCGGAGGAAAAGGCACGGGCACCCGTTCTCCATCAATGCCTGCAGGAAGCCGGCGCGAGGCTGCGGCAGGGCGCCGACATGGCCAGCGTGGAGACCGTGGCCGCACAGACACTCGCAGAGGCCGGCTTCGTCCCGGACTATTTCAGTGTCTGCCAGGCCGACACCCTGGAACCTGCACAGGCGCACGATCGTCATCTCGTCATCCTGGCGGCGGCCTGGCTGGGAAAAACGCGACTCATTGACAATCTGCAGCTGGAACTGCCGTCAGCCTGAGTCTGTGCGACCCGGCACAGCGCCCTGGGCAGGCGAATTTACTCCCCCGACAAAACCTGCTACAAACGGCCCATGTCCGTACTTCAGTCATTCCGTCCAACTCGTCGTCTGCAGGCCATCGCGGCCTTGCTCGATGACACTCGCCCAGCACAAGGATCCAGCCAATGACCGACAATCGTGTCTACCCGGTCTCAGCAGAGCTCGCCGCCAGCAGCCTGCTGAACAAGGAGAGCTTCCAGCGCCTCTATCAGGAATCGATTCACTCGCCCGAGACGTTCTGGACGGAGCAGGCCAATACCTTCATCGACTGGATCAAGCCCTGGGAGCGCCTTCACCACAGCGACTTCAGCAAAGGAGAGGCACGCTGGTTCGAAGGGGCCAGGTTGAACGTCTGCGTCAACTGCGTCGATCGCCATCTCCCGACACGTGCCGATCAGACCGCCCTGTTGTGGGAAGGCGATGATCCTGCCCACAGCCGCCACATCAGCTATCGCGAGCTGCATGAGCAGGTATGCCTGCTCGCCAATGCACTGCGCCAGCGGGGCGTGAAGAAGGGCGACCGCGTCAGCATCTACATGCCGATGATCCCCGAAGCGGCCTACGCCATGCTGGCCTGCGCGCGCATCGGGGCCATTCATTCCGTGGTGTTCGGCGGCTTTTCGCCGGAGGCCATCAAGGATCGCATCCTCGATTCGGACTGCCGCGTTGTCATCACCGCCGACCAGGGACTGCGTGGCGGCAAGAGCATTCATCTCAAGCACAATGTGGACAAGGCGCTGGAGCATTGCCCGGACGTGCACACGGTGATCGTGGTGCGTCATACCGGAACGGAGATCGCCTGGCAAGCGCAGCGCGATGTCTGGTATCACGAGATCACGGCCCTGCAGAGCAAGACCTGCGAACCGGAAGTGATGGACGCGGAAGACCCGCTCTTCATCCTCTATACCTCCGGCTCCACAGGCAAACCCAAGGGCGTGCTGCACACCAGCGCCGGCTATCTGCTGGGCGCGGCGATGACGCATCGTTTTGTCTTCGACTACAAGGACGGCGACATCTACTGGTGCACGGCCGACGTCGGCTGGGTCACCGGGCACAGCTACATCGTCTACGGCCCGCTGTGCAATGGCGCCACGACACTCATTTTCGAGGGCGTGCCCACCTACCCCGATGTCTCCCGCTTCTGGCAGGTCATCGACAAGCACAAGGTCAACATCTTCTACACTGCCCCGACGGCCATACGCGCGCTGATGTCGGCCGGCAACGCTCCAGTGGAGAAGACCTCGCGCAAGTCACTGCGCCTGCTCGGGTCGGTGGGCGAGCCCATCAACCCGGAGGCCTGGGAGTGGTACCGCGAGCACATCGGCGGCGGGTCGGCCCCCGTGGTGGATACCTGGTGGCAGACGGAGACCGGCG
>JALREE010000153.1 GCA_023256835.1 Pseudomonadales bacterium
TGCTGCAGACCACGCTGGATCTGAACCTGCTGCTGCGGCTGTTTCTGGAGAAGGTCAGCACGGTGGTGCGACTGGACGGGATTCATTACTTGAACGAGGAGCTGGGCATCGACACCTCGGTGGCCAAGCAGTCCACGCACAGCTGCGGGTATCGCCTGATCACCAACGAGGACAAGCTGGGCGAAGTCATCTTCAAGCGCAGCAAGAAATTCACCGAGAAGGAGCTCAGCATCCTGGAAACCCTGCTCTCCACGCTGATCTTCCCACTGCGCAACGCCCTGCGACTGCGTGCGGCGGTCCGCGCGGCCTTCAGCGACCCGCTCACGGGAGCAGGCAATCGCCGCTTCCTGCTGCAGACACTGGAACGTGAGATCGATCTGGCGAAGCGCCACAACCAGCCGCTGAGTGTGCTGATGCTGGAAGTCGATGGCCTGCGCAAGTTGCACGAGCAGCACGGCCTGGGCAATGTCGAGCGCATCCTGCGTGCGCTCGCGGACAACCTGCGTGAGTCGTCACGCTCGACCGATACCGTGTTCCGCAATGAAAGCGAGCAGTTCGTCTTGATTCTGACCAATACCGACAAGAGCGGCGCCGATGTGATCGCGCGGCGCATTCAGGAAGCCGCGCTGGCCATTGCGGCACTGAGCGTGGAGGCTGACCCGCAGGTCGGCGCCAGGATCAGCGTCAGCCAGGGCCTGGCCCTCATGAGCGGAACAGACTCCAGCACCAGCCTGCTCGAGCGCGCAGCCAAGGCCTTGAGCGGCGCCCGCAAGCGCGGCGGCAATCTGATCCACAGCTGAGTGATCAGCGACGCACTGGCGCCACCTTGCGTGGCTTGGTGTTCATGGGCAGGTTGACGGCACGGTAGAGCAGCGCCATTTCCTCGCGGGGCAGTTCGTAGAAATCGCCCCGCTTCACCTTGCTGGGGATGAAGATCGGGCCATAGCGCACCCGCTTCAGTCGGCTCACCCGGATGCCCTGGGACTCCCACAGCTTGCGCACCTCGCGATTGCGCCCTTCCATCAGCACCACGTGGTACCATCGGTTGGCCCCTTCCCCGGCGAAGAACTGGATGTCCGTGAAACGACACAGGTGATCGTCGATCATGACCCCCTTGAGCAGAGTGCGGATGACCTCGTCGCTGACCTCCCCCATCACGCGCACCGCGTACTCGCGATCGATGTTGGAAGACGGGTGCATCAGGCGATTGGCGAGCTCGCCGTCAGTGGTGAAGAGCAGCAGGCCGCTGGTGTTGATATCGAGACGGCCGATGGCAACCCAGCGCCCGTGGGTGATCTTCGGCAGCTTGTCGAACACGGATGGACGCCCTTCCGGATCCTTGCGCGTGCAGATCTCGTCTTCGGGCTTGTTGTAGAGCAGCACACGTTGCATCTCGGCCACCGCGCTGCCAGGGTTGACCTTCTTGCCATCCACCAGCAACACGTCGTCCTTGCCGACGCGATCGCCAATCGTGGCGACCACGCCGTTGATCTTCACCCGCCCCTGGCGGATCCACTCCTCCAGTTCGCGGCGTGAACCAAAGCCGGCTCGCGCCAGTACCTTCTGCAGTTTCTCGTTCATGATGTCTCCCGACATGTCAGAGGCGGCCACTGCCTTGCGCAGCACCCGCCAGATGGATCACTTGCGTTCTTCGTCTGTGTCCGACGCCGCCGCGTCGGAGGCTTTCTCGACAAACTGTCCCAGGCCCAGAATCTCATCCAGCGGACGCCTGGCCAGGGCAATGGCTTCCTCTTCCTCGAGCCGGCTGGCTTCGTCGTCTTCGTCCTCATCGACCCCAAGCGACTCATCCTCGTCCAGCGTTTCCTCGGGCGGCAGTTCCAGCACACGCATGCCGGCGAGGTCGTCGTCCTCCAGGGCCAGTTCCGGGTTGAGCTTGTCCAGGTCGCGGATCTCGGACAGCGGAGGCAGCTCCTGCAGGCTCTTCAGATTGAAGTAATCCAGAAACTGCCGCGTGGTGGCGAACATGGCCGGACGCCCGGGGACATCGCGATGCCCCACGACGCGGATCCACTCGCGATCCAGCAGCGTGCGGATGATGGTGGAACTCACGCTGACTCCGCGGATCTCCTCGATGTCACCCCGCGTGATCGGCTGGCGATAGGCCACCAGGGCCAGGGTTTCCAGCAGTGCACGGGTGTAGCGCTGGGGCTTTTCCTCCCACAGGCGCGACACCCAGGGGCTCAGCTCCTGACGCACCTGGAAACGAAAGCCCGACGCCACTTCCTTGAGTTCAAAACCGCGCCCGGCGCAGTCCGCGGCGATCAGCGCAAGACTGGCACGCAGCTCCTCGTCCGTGGGCCGCTCCTCCTCCAGGAAGACCTCGGCCATGGCGGCGAGAGACAAGGGCTTGCCTGCTGCCAGCAACAGGCCTTCGAGGATCTGCCGCAGTTTGTTGTCTGTATCACTCATTCACTTCTTGCCTTCAGATGAATGGGGCCGAACGGCTCCGTCTGCACAATGTCGATCAACGAATCCTTGATCAGTTCCATGATGGCGAGGAAGGTAACCACCACACCGAGCCTGCCCTCCTCGCGCATCAACAGCGAGACCAGTGGCACGAAGCGCTGGGAAGACAGGCGTACCAGGATCTCGGACATCTTCTCGCGCGTGGACAAGGTTTCCCGCTGCACGTGATGGTGTTCGAACATGTCGGCGCGGCGCAGCACCATGGCCAGGGAGACCAGGATCTCCCGCAGATCGACGTGGGGTTCGGGCGCATTGCGCTCCAGATGCGGGCTCTCGGCCTCGGCCGCGTAGATGTCCCGCTCCAGGCGCGGCAGCTCGTCCAGATCCTCCGCCGCCTTCTTGTAGCGTTCGTATTCCTGCAGGCGCCGAATGAGCTGGGCGCGCGGATCGTCTTCCTCTTCCTCGTCCGAGCTGCTGCGCGGCAGCAGCATGCGCGACTTGATCTCGGCCAGCATGGCGGCCATCACCAGATATTCCGCCGCGAGCTCGAACTGACTGGCCTCCATGAGGTCGACATAGGCCATGTACTGGTCGGTGATCTCGGCGACGTTGATGTCGAGGATGTCGATGTTCTGCCGCTTGATCAGATAGAGCAGCAGATCCAGCGGGCCCTCGAAGGCTTCCAGGAACACTTCCAGGGCGTCGGGCGGGATGTACAGATCCGTCGGCAGTTCCGTGACGGCCTTGCCATCGACGAAGGCGAAGGGCATTTCCTGCTGGGCGCCATCCGCTGTTCGAGCCTCGCCATCTTCACTGCCGGCGCGGCGCTGGCCGGGCACGAGCAGACGCGCGCGCGCTGCGCCTGCCGCGTCCTGCGGGGGGATGTCCTCGGCTGCGTGCTGCACCTGATCCGGCATGGGTCAGCCCTGGTGGTAGGCCAGACCCATGGCCTGACGCACATCGTCCATGGTCTGCACCGCAGTGGCCCGTGCCCGCTCCGCCCCGGTCGCCAGCACGGCGCGCACGGCGTCTGGATTCTTCTCGTAATCGGCCGCTCGCACCTGAATGGGCTGCAGTTCGGCAATCACCGCGTCGATGACGGGACGCTTGCACTCCAGGCAACCGATGCCGGCACTGCGGCAACCGCTCTGCACCCAGTCACGCGTCGCCTGGTCGGAATAGACCTCGTGCAGCTGCCAGACGGGGCACTTCGACGGATCGCCCGGATCGCTGCGGCGGATGCGCGCCGGGTCGGTGGGCATGGTGGATATCTTCTTCTGCACCTGATCCAGAGGCTCGCGCAGCGCGATGGTGTTGTTGTACGACTTGGACATCTTCTGCCCGTCCAGCCCGGGCATCTTCGCCGCCGGTGTCAACAGCGCCCGGGGCTCGACGAGAATGCTCTTGCCGCTGCCTTCGAGATGCCCCAGCAGGCGCTCCTTGTCGCTGGCAGAGAGATTCTGCTGCGCGTGAATCAGGACACGACCCTGCTCCAGCGCCTGCTGCGAGCCGTCCTGCTGATAGGCAGTGCGCAGCGCGGCGAACTCGCGCGCAGCGCTCTTGCCCATCTTGCGCACGGCCTGCTCGGCACGCTCCTGGAAATCCGGCCCACGGCCATACATGTGATTGAAGCGGCGCGCGACTTCGCGGGTCAGCTCGACGTGTGCAACCTGATCGGCGCCCACGGGCACATGGGCCGCCTTGTAGATCAGGATGTCGGCGCTCTGCAGCAGCGGGTAGCCAAGGAAGCCGTAGGTCTCCAGGTCCTTGTCACGCAGCTTGTCCTGCTGATCCTTGTAGCTGGGCACGCGCTCCAGCCAGCCCAGCGGCGTGATCATGGACAGCAGCAGATGCAGCTCGGCGTGCTC
Source organism: Pseudomonadales bacterium (assembly GCA_023256835.1). Taxonomy (GTDB): domain Bacteria; phylum Pseudomonadota; class Gammaproteobacteria; order Pseudomonadales; family Pseudohongiellaceae; genus UBA5078. The sequence continues at coordinate 4,296 of JALREE010000153.1, forward strand.
GGGCACCTGGGACTGCAGGAACAGGGAGCTGGCGGAAGGGTCTACGCCCACCGCGAGCCAGTCGATGACCATGTCGAACACGCTGTCCTTGAGGATGCGCGGGTCGCTGTAGTGAGTGGTCAGGGCGTGCCAGTCGGCCACGAAGAAGAAGCACTCGTACTGATGCTGCAGGACGATCCAGTTCTTCAGCACGCCATGCAGATGCCCCAGATGCAGCCTGCCGGTCGGACGCATGCCGGAGAGGACTCGTTGTGGTGTCGATGCGGAAGACACTCCCTCACTCCTTGATTTTCTGACTGATTTCGACGTGTGGCATTATTGCAGATGGGCCGGGCGAATACGATTCCTTTTCTGGCGGGGCACGGGGCTACTGGAATGGCGTCGGGTCACCCTTGCCGACACGCAGCACCTGCACATTGCCGTCGGCGAGATCGATCATGGTGGTGGCCGCGTTGCCGCAGGCCCCACTGTCGATGATCAGGTCCACCAGATGCTCCATGCGGTCCTGGATGTCATAGATGTCCGTGAGCGGTTCCGGGTCTCCGGGCAGGATGAGGCTGGTGCTCATCAGCGGCTGGCCGATCTCGGCAATCAGCGCCTGAGTGACCGCGTTGTCCGGCACCCGCAGTCCGATGGTCTTGCGGCGCGGATGCATCAGGCGGCGCGGCACTTCCGCCGTGGCATTGAGGATGAAGGTATAGGGACCCGGGGTATAGGCCTTGAGCAGGCGATAGGCGCTGTTGGGCACCTTGGCATAGGTCGCGATGGACGAGAGATCGGCACAGACCAGCGTGAAGTTGTGCTTGTCATCGAGTTGGCGGATGCGACGGATGCGCTCCAGGGCGTCCTTGTCCCCCATGCAGCAGCCCAGGGCATAGGTGGAGTCCGTCGGATAGATGAGCACCCCGCCCTCCTGCAGCACTCGCACCGCGTGCCTGATCAGACGCACTTCCGGATTCTGCGGGTGGATGTGGAGCAGTTGGGCCATGGCGCGGTCACCTGTCGGGCAGAGAGGTCAGGCGACGGCGTGTCGCGGGAGGTCTGCAGGCGCGCCGAACAATACCAGACTCAACCAGTCAAATCGATTACCATGCCGGCCGTCATCCAGCCGCGAACAAGGAGCCAGACACGATGCTTTACGCCATTCTTTGCGAAGATGTCCCCAACAGCCTGCCGCTGCGCATGGCTGCCCGACCTGCCCATCTCGCTCGCCTGCAGGACATGGTGGCCCAGGGCCGCATCCTGCTGGCCGGACCCCATCCGGCTGTGGACGCGGAAGACCCGGGCAGCGCCGGATTCACCGGCAGCCTGATCGTGGCCAGCTTTGACAGCCTCGAAGACGCCGAGGCATGGGCCAACGCCGACCCGTATGTCACCGGCGGCGTGTTCGCACGCGTCACGGTGAAGCCCTTCCGCAAGGTCCTGCCCTGAGAGCATTCAGGGCGCTGGCTGTGCCGGTCGCAAGGCCGGGAAGCCAGCGTCCAGCCTGGCATTCCACGCCTCCAGTTCGGCCTTTCGGCGCGCCATCAGGGCACTGGTATCCCCGGTGATGCTGATGCTGACAATGCGGTCGCCACGGGCAATGGCGCGCACCACGTCCATGCCAGCGGTGACATTGCCGAATACCGAGTGCTTGCCGTCGAGGTGAGGCGTCGGCACCAGCGTGAAGAAGAACTGGCTGCCGTCGGTGCCCGGTCCGCTGTTCGCCATGGAGAGAGTGCCAGGCCGCGTGTGCTTGAGCACGATCTCCCCCGTGAAGCGGTAGCCGGGTCCGCCGGTTCCCGTGCCCAGCGGGTCGCCGCCCTGCACCACGAAGTTGCGTTCCACGCGATGGAAGGTGAGACCGTCATAGAAACCACGCTGCGCCAGATTGACGAAACTCGCCACCGTGGTGGGCGCGGCACGTTCGTTGAGATAGGCTTCTATGGTGCCCTTGTCGGTGACGATGATGGCCTTGAGGCCCTGGGCACTCGCACCTCCCGCACTGCCAGCCAGTACGCAGAACACGATCAGAAAGCGCGCCAGACGCGCCGCTGCAGAAAGTCTCATAGCGGTATCCTGAATTGCATGGTGACGGGCGCATGATCGGAGAACTGTTGCCCGGTGTAGATCTCGGCGGCCTCGACTGTCTCGACCAGCTCGGGGACGATGACATGGTAATCGAGGCGCCACCCCACATTGTTGGCCCGCGCCTGCCCGCGCGCCGACCACCAGCTGTACTGTTCCGCCTCCTTGTTCACAAGACGGAAGGCATCCACCCAGCCGACCTCTTCATAGAGCGTGTCGAGCCAGCGGCGCTCTTCGGGCAGAAAGCCGGAATTCTTCTGATTGGAACGCCAGTTCTTCAAATCGATTTCCTTGTGGCAGATGTTCCAGTCGCCACAGATGATGTAGCGTCGCCCATCCGTGCGCAGCTGACGCATGTGCGGCAGGAAGGCATCGAGAAACGCGAACTTGCAGGCCTGCCGCTCTTCCCCGCTGGAGCCCGAGGGCAGGTACAGCGAAGCGATGCTCAGATCACCGAAATCCGCCTGGATATAGCGTCCTTCATCATCGGCCAGAGGAAATCCCAGCCCGGTGATCACGCGATCGGGTTGCCGACGCGAATAGATCGCCGTGCCCGAATAGCCTTTCTTCTGTGCATCGAAATAATAGCAATGAAATCCTGCGGGAAAAAACTGCGGATCATCCAGCTGATCGATCTGCGCCTTGGTTTCCTGCAGACAGACGACATCCACATCCACCGTCTGCAACCATTCGAAGAAGCCTTTTCTGGCTGCCGAGCGGATGCCATTGCAATTCAAGCTCATCACTTTCATGTGCTGGATTCCTCCGTTGCCCTGCGCTCCCTGACCAGCCTGACCAGCGCGGTCACCATGGGTTTCATGAAGAACTGCGTATCCGGCATCACGCTGACAGGCACGCCCGCCGCCTGCAGCTGATCGCCCACCACCGGGCCGACCGCCGCCACCACCACGTGCTGCAGACCCGCCTGCAATTCAGCCTCAAGACCATGTGTACGAGCCACGTCCTGCAGACGCGTGAACTGGGGCTGACTGGTGAAGGTGATGACACTGATCTCGCCGCGCGCCAGCGCATGTATCAATTCCACCACCTGGGTCTCATGTGTCTGCGGTGCGTAGATGTAGGGCGCCACAGCGCACACATTGGCACCACGGCTGCGCAGATAGTCCATCAGCAGCAGATTGGGCTCCTCTCCATAGAGCTGCACCGCCACTCGACGCCCCTCCAGCGCAATCTCCTGCAGCGCTTCGATCACTCCTGGAGTGGTCGGAGCCTTGCCCAGCACAGCGGGTTTGAGGTCGATCTCCTTCAGCGCACGGCCTGGCTTGGGCCCGCGACAGACCGTCGTGGTGGCCTGCAATGCCGCGACAAAGTCCGCATCTCGCGAGTGCCGCTGCGCCAGGGCCAGCAGACGGCGCAAGCCCTCCCCCGTCAGAATGACGAAATAATCAGGAGGCGCGGCGATGAACTCATCCAGCCAGCGCAACACAGGCGCCGGGTCCGGCGCATCCAGAATGGCCACCAGCGGCACTCGGATGACCTGCGCCCCGCGGCGCAACAGCAGGTCTTCCAGAATAT
>JALREE010000262.1 GCA_023256835.1 Pseudomonadales bacterium
TTCGAGAAGACCCGCAAGACCACCGATGCCGGCGCGCTCGCAGCGCTCAAGGTGCCACCTCACTCTGTGGAAGCCGAGCAGGCCGTGCTCGGCGGTCTGATGCTCGACAATGCTGTCTGGGACACCGTGGCCGAAAAGCTCATTGACGAGGACTTCTTCCGGCACGAGCACCAACTCATCTTCCGCGTGATGTTCATGCAGACCGAGGCGAACAGGCCGCTGGATGTCGTCACCCTCGTGGAAGCCCTGGACAGTCGCGGCGAACTGGATGCCTGCGGTGGCATCGACTACTTGAGCGACCTGGCGAGCAATGCCCGCGGCTCTGCCAACATCGGCGCCTACGCCGACATCATTGCCGAGCGTGCCAAGCTGCGCAAACTCATCCGCGTGGCCTACGAGATTGCCGAGAGTGGTTACAACCCGGCAGGCGCCAAGGCCGACGATGTGCTCGATGTCGCCGAACAGAAGGTCTTCCAAATTGCCGATGACCGACCAAAGGACGGTGGTCCGCAGGCCATCAATCCGTTGTTGCAGGCGGCCGTTGGGCGGATCGACGAGCTGTTCCGCAGTGATGGCGCACTCACCGGTCTGCCCACGGGTTACAAGGACCTGGACGAGAAAACCTCCGGTCTGCAGAAGTCCGATCTCATCATCGTGGCGGGGCGCCCCTCCATGGGCAAGACTTCTTTCGCCATGAACCTCGCCGAAAACGCGCTGCTGTTGAGCAACAAGCCGGTACTGGTATTCAGCCTGGAAATGCCGGCAGAGAGTCTGGTGTTCAGGATGCTCAGCTCCATCGGTCGCATCGACCAGAAGCGGCTGCGTACCGGCAAGCTGGAAGACGAGGACTGGCCAAAGCTCACCGCCGCCGTCAGCAAGCTCAAGGACAAGCCTCTGTTGATCGACGACAGTGTCGGCCTCAGTCCGATGGAAATGCGTTCGCGGGCACGCCGCGTGGTGCGCGAGCATGGGCCGCTGGGACTGGTGGTGGTGGACTACCTGCAGCTCATGCAGATCAAGGGTTTCGGCGACAATCGCGTGGGCGAGATCTCGGAGATTTCGCGCTCGCTCAAGACTCTGGCCCGTGAGTTCGAGTGCCCGGTCATCGCACTGTCTCAGCTCAACCGCAGTCTGGAGCAGCGCCCCAACAAGCGCCCCGTGATGTCAGACCTGCGTGAATCCGGCGCCATCGAGCAGGACGCCGACATCATCGCCTTCGTCTACCGGGACGAGGTCTACAACGAGGACACCCCCGACAAAGGGGTGGCCGAGATCATCATCGGCAAGCAGCGCAATGGCCCCATCGGCACAGTGCGGCTGAGCTTCATGGGACAGTACACCCGCTTCGAGAACCTGGCCCGACAGGACTACGATGACAGCTACACGCACGGCCACTGAGTTGCGCGCCTGGGCCAGCATCGACCTGCAGGCGCTGCAGAGAAATCTTGCGCATGCCCGACCCCCGCAAAGCCCTGCTTCCCTGATCGTGGTGGTCAAGGCCAATGCCTATGGGCACGGCATGCTGCCGGTGGCTCGCGCCCTGCAATCACAGCTGCGGCCGCGCGACTGCTTCGGTGTGGCCACGCTCGAGGAAGGCCTGGCGCTGCGCGCGGCGGGGCTTGTCCAGGACATCGTCCTGCTGGAAGGGGTGGTTACGCCTGCGGAGCTCGATGAGGCCCTGGCCGCGAATCTGCAGCTGGTGCTGCATTCGGATTACCAGATCGAGGCCTTGTTGCAGCGTCTGCGCAGGGGCTCTTCTGTGCAGCCACTGGTGCTGTGGCTGAAGGCCGATACCGGCATGCACCGGCTCGGATTCTCGCAGGACGAATTCGTGCGTGCCTGGCGGGCATTGCACGGACATCCAGCCATCGCTGCGCTGCGGGTCATGACGCATTTCGCCTGCGCCGATGATCCTGCCAGCACCATGACCGACCACCAGCTGCAGGCGTTCAACGCCATGCTGCACGCCGCCGACATTGTCGAGTGCGAGCGCAGCGTCGCCGCCTCGGCCGCCATCCAGCAGTGGCCCCACGCGCATTTCCAGTGGCTGCGTCCAGGCATCATGCTCTACGGTGGCGCAGCCATCGTGGCCGAGAACGGGGAGGATCGCGGTCTGCGCCCGGTGATGACGCTGCATTCGCGCATCATGGCCGTCAAGCAGGTCAAGGCCGGCGAGACCCTGGGCTATGGCGCCAGCTACCGCTGCGAGCGGGACATGCGCATCGGCATCGTTTCCATCGGCTATGGTGACGGCTACCCGCGTCGGGCGCCCGCAGGCACGCCGGTGCTGCTGCGCAGCCGCACGCAAGCCACTCAGCCGACTCTGCGTGCGCCCTTGTGCGGACGTGTGTCCATGGACATGTTGAGCATCGATCTGAGTGATGCGCCGCATATCGGCATCGGCGATGACGTCGTGCTGTGGGGCGAAGGCTTGCCCGCCGACGAGATCGCCCGATTGTGCGGCACCATCGCTTACGAATTGTTCTGTCAGGTCACGCCGCGGGTGCACCATGTCTATGTCGGAAAGGAGTGAGGGCTGATGGCCAAGGCAAGGACAGCCTATGTCTGCACCGCCTGCGGGGCCGAACATGGTCAGTGGCAGGGGCAGTGTGCCGCGTGTCGGGAGTGGAACACTTTGTCCCGCGTCTCCTTGGGCCCTGCCGCCGCCACCCCGGCAGCGAGGGCGGATTTTCGCCGCCAGGGCTATGCCGGCAGCACCACCGGTCTGCAGGATCTCGCCGAGATCGATCTTGCCGCCGTGCCCCGCCTGTCCAGCTCGCTGGAAGAACTGGACCGGGTGCTGGGCGGCGGTCTGGTCCCTGGTTCTGCGATTCTCGTGGGTGGCAATCCCGGTGCGGGCAAGAGCACACTGCTGTTGCAGGTGATGTGCACTCTCGCGCAGTCGGACAAGGCGCTGTACGTGACCGGCGAGGAGTCCCTACAACAGGTGGGAATGCGAGCCCGCCGCCTCGGGCTGCCGGAGCGCAACCTCAAGCTGCTGGCCGAAACCAATGTCGAGAAGATCTGCGAACTGGCTCGCGAGCAGGCCCCCCGCCTGCTGGTGGTGGATTCCATTCAGGTGATGCATAGCACCGACATTCCCTCGGCTCCCGGCAGTGTGGCCCAGGTCCGCGAAGAACAGCCGGATCAGCGGTGCAATCGCCCCAATCTCGTTAAAGGGCGTGGTCAGGTAGACTGTCTGCGGCTTTTTGCGGAAGGTGGAAAAATCGAAGTCGCTGGCATCTGTCACTGCGCAGGTATGCGGGTTCGACCAGGCACTCATGCCCGCTGAGTTCAGGATCGAGATATAGGACGTGAGGGTTTTTTCGTTCATGCCCGCCATCTGCTGGAAGATCAGCCTGGCGCTGCGATCCTTGACCATGCCCGCATAGGCTTTGAACTTGGCGTTGAAATCCCCGCCGCCATTGGCGAGCTT
>JALREE010000321.1 GCA_023256835.1 Pseudomonadales bacterium
TGATCACCCCGAATCCCAAGACCTCCGGCGGCGCGCGCTGGAATTACCTGGCGGCCTGGGGCTATGCCTTGCGTCAGCCCGGTGGCACCGCCGAGTCCGCCGAGGCCTTCGTGGCCGCGCTCTACAAGAATGTCGTGGTGCTGGATTCCGGCGCCCGGGGCTCGACCACCACCTTCGTGCAGCGCGGCGTGGGGGATGTCTTCATCTCCTGGGAGAACGAGGCCTTCCTCGCCGTGAATGAACTGGGCCCGGAAAACTTCGAGATCGTTGTGCCCTCGGTGACCATTCTGGCCGAGCCGCCCGTGGCCGTGGTCAGCACCGTGGCCGAGCGCCGTGGCACGGCACAGGTCGCCGCCGCCTATCTGGAGTATCTGTATTCCGATGTCGGTCAGCGCATCGCCGCCAATCACTACTACCGTCCGCGCAACCCGGCGGCGGCATTGCCCGAAGACCTGGCGCGTTTCCCCGAGGTGCCGACCTTCACCATCGACGAACTGTTCGGCGGCTGGGCCAAGGCCCAGGCCGACCACTTCAGCGATGGCGGCATCTTCGACCGCATCTATGGACTCTGAGCGCGGAACGCCGGGACATGACGACATTCACTCCAGCGCCTGTCCTGATCGTGCCGGGTTATCACGGCAGCGCCGCGGCGCACTGGCAAGTCTGGCTGCAGCGGCAGTGGCCGCACAGCCGGCTGCTGACGGGGGTCGACTGGGACAAGCCCGTGCTGGCGACCTGGTCGGAACAGATCCGTGACGAGATTGCCCGTGCCCGCGAGCCCCTGTGGATCGTGGCCCACAGCTTCGGCTGCCTGGCCAGCGTGGTGGCGGCCGCCGACCGCCCGCAGAGTGTCGCGGCGCTGGTGCTGGTGGCGCCCGCGGAGCCTGCGCGCTTCAACCTCCTGGGGCTGGGCAGTGCCGACGACAGACGCCTGGAGGTGCACACGCTGGCGGATGTGCTGCCCGACACCGCCCTGAATGTGCCCGGGCTGGTGCTGGCCAGCAGCAATGACCCGTGGATGAGCACAGCCAGTGCCCAGGTCTGGGCGCGACGCTGGCAGCTGGAGCTGCAGGAGGTCGGCGCGCTCGGGCATATCAACGTCGATTCCGGCCACGGGCCGTGGCCCGATCTGCTTCACAGGCTCTCTGCCTGGCAGGCGCGCCAAGGGGCCGCCACCGGCGTGATACCGGGCATTGCACACCGCATGCCGCGCGGGCGGGGCAGTCTGTTGTCGCAGGTGCGCCGGCACACGCGGCGGCAGCTGGACATCCTGAGTCTGTCTAGCTGAGGGGCGCCATTGCATAAAAGTGCATAAGCATTGCCGAATTCATTCGTTGGTTTCGCCGAGGGCGATTCGTAGACTCGCTCCGCCTTGCAGACAGTGCTCTTGCGGCAGGGCGTGGAGAACATGACATGGCCATCGGCCTTAGCAGAAAACGCGGCACAGGCCGTCACCACAATGTGCTTCCCGGGTTCAATCTGACCCTGGGCTACACCCTGATCTACCTGTCCCTGATCGTGCTGCTGCCCATCGCGGCGGTGTTCATTCGGACAGCGGAGTTGAGTTTCAGCGAGTTCTGGGAGGTGGTGACCGCCCCCCGCGTGCTCGCTTCCTACAAGCTGTCCTTCGGCGCCTCCCTGCTGGCGGCGGCCATCAACGCGGTGTTCGGCCTGCTGCTGGCCTGGGTGCTGGTGCGCTACTCCTTCCCCGGCAAGAAGATCGTCGATGCCCTGGTGGACCTGCCGTTTGCGCTGCCCACTGCGGTGGCCGGCATCGCCCTGACGGCCCTGTATGCCCGCAACGGCTGGATCGGCCAGATCGTGGAAGGCGAGCTGGGCGTCAAGATCGCCTTCGCCCCCGCGGGCGTGCTGGTCTCGCTGGTCTTCATCGGCCTGCCCTTCGTGGTCCGCACCGTGCAGCCGATTCTGGAAGACCTGGAGACGGAACTGGAAGAAGCGGCCGCCAGCCTCGGCGCACGTCGCTGGCAGACGTTTCGTTACGTGCTGCTGCCCATTCTGCTGCCTGCCCTGCTGACCGGCTTCGCGCTCGCCTTTGCGCGCGCCGTGGGGGAATACGGCTCGGTGATCTTCATTGCCGGCAATATCCCGCTTGTGTCCGAGATCACCCCGCTGATCATCATCACCAAGCTGGAGCAATACGACTATGTGGGCGCCACCGCCGTGGCAGTGGTGATGCTGGTGTTCTCGTTCATCCTGCTGCTGCTGGTGAACGCCCTGCAGGCCTGGAGTTCGCGCAGCATTGGAGGGTCCCGCTGATGGCACGCACACAGACACGTTTCGAGCGCAACCGCGCCACGCGCGAGGCCAGCTGGATCAAGTGGACCCTGGTGAGCGTGGCCGTCCTCTACTTCGCGCTCTTCCTCGTCATGCCTCTCATCACGGTGTTCGTCGAAGCCCTGCGCCGTGGCTGGGAGGTCTATCTCGAGTCGATCACGGAGGCGACGGCGCTGGCCGCCATCAAGCTGACCCTGCTGATCGCCTTCATCTCGGTGCCCTTGAATCTGGTCTTCGGGGTGGCGGCCGCCTGGTTGATCGCGAAGCACGATTTCCGCGGCAAGCAGCTGCTGATCACCTTCATTGACCTGCCATTCTCGGTGTCGCCAGTGGTCGTGGGCCTGATGTACCTGCTGGTGTTCGGCGCCAATGGCTGGTTCGGCGGCTGGCTGGTGGAACACGACATCCGCATCATCTTCGCCGTGCCGGGCATCGTGCTGGCGACCATCTTCGTGACCTTTCCCTTCGTCGCGAGGGAACTGATTCCGCTGATGCAGGCCCAGGGCCGGGAGGAGGAAGAGGCGGCCGTGGTGCTCGGCGCCAGTGACTGGCAGGCCTTCTGGCATGTCACGCTGCCCAATGTGAAGTGGGGGCTGCTCTACGGGGTGATCCTGTCCAATGCGCGCGCCATGGGCGAGTTCGGGGCGGTGTCCGTGGTGTCCGGCAAGATCCGTGGACAGACCAACACCATGCCCCTGCATGTCGAGATTCTCTACAACGAATACAACTTCGCGGCGGCCTTCGCCGTGGCCTCGCTGCTGGCGCTGCTGGCCCTGGTGACCCTGGCCATCAAGACCTGGGTGGAACACCGTGCCACGCAGCCCCTGGCCATCCCGATCCCGCCACATCATGCCGCTGCACAGGAGACGCGTCCCCAATGAGTATCGAAGTCCGCAACATACACAAGCGCTTTGGCGATTTCGTGGCGCTGGATGACATCTCCCTGAACTTCGGCGAGGGGCAGCTCGTGGCCTTGCTCGGCCCGTCCGGTTGCGGCAAGACCACGCTGCTGCGCATCATCGCCGGGCTGGAACTGGCCGACGCAGGCGTGGTGACGCTGGAAGGCGAGGATGCCTCGCACAGCAGCGTGCGCGAACGCCAGGTGGGCTTCGTGTTTCAGCACTATGCCCTGTTCAAGCACATGACGGTTTTCGACAACGTGGCCTTCGGCATGCGCATGAAGCCGCGGGGTCAGCGCGCCTCAGCGCAGCAGATCAAGGACAAGGTGCACGAACTGCTGAAGCTGGTGCAGCTGGACTGGCTGGCCGACCGTTACCCCTCGCAGCTCTCCGGCGGGCAGCGGCAGCGCATCGCCCTGGCAAGGGCGCTGGCCGAGTACCGCGCCGAGTTGGAGCGGGTGCTGAGCGAGAACGAGGCCTCGGTGGTGGACCGGATCCGCGCG
>JALREE010000323.1 GCA_023256835.1 Pseudomonadales bacterium
TCGCCGGTGGCGGCGTCCAGGGCCTGCAGGATATTGCTGGTGTTGATCAGGTACATGATGCCGCCATAGACCAGCGGCGCGGGTTCGGAGGCGCCTTCGTGCATGTTCCACACCCAGGCCAGCTGCAGGTCGCCGACGTTCTCGCGGTTCACCTGGTCCAGGGCGCTGTAGCTCCAGGCCTGGTAGTTGCCGCGGAACATGGGCCAGTCGGCCGGGTCGGGGTTGCGCATCATCTCGGCGGTGAGCGGTGTGAAGTTCTCCACGGTGCCGGAGACCACCAGGCCGACCGGGGCCTGAGGCTCAGCGGGCGCCTGGGCCGGTGCCGGCGCAGCGCCGGCCGTGGCGGCAGAGGGCACCTGGGCAGCCGACATGCCGACGGCGGCGGCGATGGTCACGGCCGTGTCCACGTTCAAGGGCTGCGCGCCTGCCTGTGCTCCGTTGGTCTGCAGGATGTGCGCGACGATGTTGCCCACGGTGGCGTCAGGCAGCGGCGTGGCGGCGCCCGGTGGCATGGAGGACTTGATGGTGCGGAACAGCTCGCCCGCGCTGCGCCCGCCCCAGCTGGTCAGGAAGCCTTCGCCCGACAGCATGGGCGCTGCCGGGGTGCCGCGCAGGTCGGCGCCGTGACAGGCCGCGCAGGTGCTCTGGTAGAGTCCGGCGCCCGCTGTGGCCTGGGCTGCTGTGAACACGCCCTGGCTCTGGGCGCTGGCGGGTGCCGCGCAGGCGGCGATCATGGCGCCGAGCAGGGCGGAGCCGGTAAGAATCTGCTTCTGTGTCAGTCTTTTGCTGTTCATGGACGCACCTTTGAAATTCGCTTCATGGGTCGGAATCGGGACGCAGCCTGGCGCACGTTCAGTGCATCAGCCAGCCACGCAGTTCGCCTTCTGGATTGGTCTCGCTGTGAATCTGCACATACAGGGCCTCGGCATGCAGGGCCTCGATCAACTCGGGAGTGAGTGTCAGCGTGCCGCTGATGGTGCCGGCATTGCCACCGGAGACATCCAGGCGCAGCACCACCGGGCCGGGAATGGCCTTCGGCCCCTGGTGGATGTGCGCCATGGTGGCGGCTGAGCTCATGCCGGTGTAATTCCCGCTCACCGTCAGCGTGGTGCCGTTGAGCACGGCGCGCACTTCGCCTTCGCCGGTGATGGTGCGCACGGTCTGCGGCGTCACCGGCATCGGCGACAGGCGGCCGCGCAGGGAATTGCCCATCTCCGCGGCGTGAACGAAGGTGGCGCCGACAAGCAGGGACAGCAGCCCCAGCAGCAGGGGGAAGGCACGCAGACGCGGCAGTGACGTGGCGTGCAGCAGACGGTCAATCATGATGATCCTCACAGGTTGTTGTCATTGGGCAAGCGGGTGTTCGGCAAGGCGCGGGCGACGGTCGGGCCCGATTATACCCACGGCTTTCAACGCGGGTCGATCAGCGCACGTGGCGCCCCATCCACGGCCTTCACGAAGTAAGCCAGAAAGCGCGCCATGCGCTCCAGTCCGGCCGCGGAGATGGCATCGATGTCCTCGCCGCTGGTGTGGTAGAGCGGCGGAGCCTGCATGAAGGTCACGATAGGCGCGTCGATCTCCCGATAGCCACCGCCTTCGCCGCTGGCCATGGTGGAATTGCCCGACATGAAGTTGACGCCGTAACGCGTCACGCCCTCGGTCACCAGATTCTGCAGGAAGGGGGCGCTGTTGGTGATGCCGGCCACGATGGGGGCCTCGCTCGAATCGGCACTGAACTCGCGGTAGCCGTCCTCGAACAGGCTGCGTGCCGGCGCGAGATTGCGCTGGGCCACATGCTCGATGTTCACGGTCAGTACGGTGTTGGCGGCCAGACCAGGATTCATGCGCACGAAGTTGGCCGGCCCGTTGAGGCCGCTGGTGTGATGCCCCGCGCTGGCGACGAACACCAGGGTGCGCGACGGGCGGTTCTGCGGCTGGGCGAAATGCCGGGCCAGGGCCAGTTGCACGGCCATGCCGTCGCCGTTGTCGCCCGCGCCGTCGAACCAGGCGTCGACATGGGCATTGAGCACGATGATCTCGTCGCTGTCCCGGCCCGGCAGCACAGCCACGCCGTTCTCGGCGATCAGATTGGAATAAAAGGCAGCTTCCAGCAGCACCTCGGCGCGCACGCCCTCCGTCAGGCCGGCCTCGGCCGCCTTGCTGAGCACGCTCTCGAGAAAGAGGCCGTCGCGTCCGCCCACATTGAAGCAGGGGCCGCCGCAGTTGCTGAAGTCCATGGCGCGCTCGTTGCCGGGCTGGTCCACGATGTTGATGACGGCGATGGCGCCACGCTCGAAGAGATTGCGGGCACGCGGCACGGTGGGTTCGCGCTCGAACACCATGTGGGCCTGGGGGGTGACCTGCTGCACGGCGATGCGGCCGCGCACGTCGATGTGGGCCAGCTCCGCCGGGCTGGCGGTGCCGACATAGACCAGAGCGCCCTGCAGTTCGCCGGTCTCCAGGGCAGTCGGCGCCAGCGGCATGGCGGTGTGCAGCACGATGTCCTCGCTGCCCGCGCCGAAGGTCGGATCGGCCTTCAGCCGCAGTTCCCAGGCCAGCGGCAGCCAGAAGGTGTCGCCCTCGTCCATCTGGAATTCCTGCAGTTCCGTGGCCGTGATGCCGGCGGCGCGGTACTGCTCGAGCATCCATTCCACCGTGGCGCGGGCGGACTCGAAACCGGCGATGCGCCCCCACAGCTGGCCGCTGCCGATCTCGCGCTGCTCCCGGCTGGCGTGGGAGAACGCGACGATCCGCTCCAGGTCCTGCCACAGACGTGTGTCCGCGAATTCCGTCCACGCCTCTTCGTCTCCTTGCACCCGCGCCGGCACTGGACCGCGCACGCCGACGATGGCGGGAGCGCCGTCACTGGTGAAAGCAGGCGGCAGCGGCAGGCCGAACCAGGCGGTCCCGGCCAAGGGCTGGGCATGGAGCAGGGGAAGAAAAAGGGCGGATAAGAGAAGAGTGCAGGCCTTGCGCGTGCAGGCAGGCACGGAGCGACATAACATGGGTGACCTCTGCAAGCGTATGATTATTATGGCTTTCCGGTGGCTTGCGCGAGACTCGCGGTGCGCGCCAGAGGAGGGTTGAGGGCGATTATGTCCGGATTGCCGGTGCAATTCAAAGCCGATATGATCCCGGCACACTCCTAGTCAGGCAGGCCGCACAATGCCGTGCAGGTCGCCGGCTCTACAACGAGAAATGTTGCAAAAACTTCGATGCATGTGGCTGTCGCTCTGTGTCCTGCTTGCGGGGCTGTGCTCAGCGACGGCCTTCGCGGCACTGCCGCTGGAAGCCGGCCAGGGGGAACTGGAACCGGGCAGCAATCTGCGCCTGCTCGAAGACCCGCGCGCCTCGCTCACTCTGCAAGACAGCATCGCCGCCCTTGCCACCGACGGGCAGGTCTGGGAGCAGCCCGGCTTTCCCACGCTGGGCTACACGGACTCGGCCTGGTGGGCCGCGATCGACATCAGCAATCGCTTCACGGCGCCGCAGACGTGGCTGCTGAAGATGAAGTTCGCCAGTCTCGACAGGCTCGACTTCTGGTACCGCGATGCCGCCGGCCAATGGGTGCAGAAAAGCGCCGGTGACACCCTGCCCTTCGCCGGCCGCGACATCCAGCACCACGCCATCCTCTTCAACTTCGAGGCCCTGCCGGGCCAGACCCAGACGCTCTACGTGCGTGCCGAATCCAAGGGCTCGGTGCAGCTCCCGCTCACGCTGACCAGCCTGCAGGATTTCCAGCAGTCCTCCAAGGCCGAATACTTCTGGATCGGCCTCTACTACGGCGTCCTCGCGGTGGTGGCGCTGTACAGCCTGTTCATCTGGTTCTCTACCCGCGAAGTCATCTACCTGCACTACGTGCTCTTCCTGGTGGCCGGCGGCCTGTTCTCGTTCTCCTTCCAGGGGCTCGCCTTCCAGTACTTCTGGCCCGACAACCCTTACTGGGCCAACCGCAGCATCATGACCTTCATCGCGCTGGCCTGTGCTTCGGGCCTGCAGTTCGTGCGCTCATTCATCACCCTGGAGCGCCACGACGCGCGACTGGACAAGCTGTGCCGCGTCATGAGCATGGCCGCCCTGGGCTTTGCGCTCATTGCCATCGTGGCGCCTTACGGGTTCCTGGTGCTGCTGATGAACCTGTTCGTGCTGGCGATCGTGGGGCTGGTCAGCGTGGCGGCCGTGCAGACCGCCCGCAAGGGCTACCGCCCGGCGCAGTTCCTGCTGGGCGCCTGGTCAGTGCTCATCACGGGCATCCTCATCGAGATCGTGCAGCGCATGGGCGTGAACCTGCCCCCGCTGCTCAGCTATCACAGCTTCCAGTACGGCACCGCGCTGGCGCTGGTCGTGCTCTCGTTCGGCCTGGGCGATCGCATCAACTCCCTGCTCAAGGAATACAGCCTGGTGCAGGAGGACATGCTCAAGGAGAACCAGCTCAAGATCGAGGCGCTGCAGAAGGCCGACGACGTGAAGGAAGAATTCATCGCCAACGTCTCCCACGAGCTGCGTACACCGCTCACCGGCATCATCGGCCTGTCGGAGATCATCCTGGAGAAGAGCGCCGCCTCGCTGGATGAAAGTGCGCGCGAGAACCTCAACATGATCCGCATCAGCGGGCAGCGGCTGGCTAATCTGGTGAACGACGTCATCGACTTCTCGGTCATCAAGAACGGCCATCTGGAGCTGCACAAGAAACCGGTGGACCTCAAGAACATCTGCATCCTCGTCAAAAAGATGTGCCGCCCACTGATCGGCGACAAGCCCATACAGCTGGCCGAGAGCTTCCCGGCCGAACCTGTGCTGGTGCTGGGCGACGAGGACCGTCTGCAGCAGATCCTCTTCAACCTGGTGTCCAATGCCATCAAGTTCACCCAGCGCGGCTGGGTGGCGGTGTCCATCGAGATCATCGACATCGACGCCCGCGTCATGGTGCGCGACACCGGCATCGGCATTTCCAAGGATCAGCAGTCGCGCATCTTCAACCGCTTCTATCAGGTGGATGCCGCCGCCAGCCGCGAGGAAGGCGGCACGGGGCTGGGGCTGTCCATCTCGCAGAAGCTGGTGGAGCTGCACGGCACCGAGATAATTCTGCGCAGCTCGCCCGGCGAGGGCTCCACTTTCTACTTCGACCTGCCCCTGCTGACCGAGAAGGACCGCCTGGCGGCCAGCAACAGCAAGGTGCAGAAGAAGCTGGAGAAGGAATCGGGCGAAAAGCTCAACGCCATTCTGGAAAGCACGCCGCCCATCGTGGACCGTCGCAACCGCCGCGAGACTGGCGAGCCGGTGATCGGGCAGGCGCCCCTGCTGCCCGGACGGCGTCGCAAGATCCTGGTGGTCGACGACGAGTTCCTCAACGTGCGCATCGTCAAGGAGCATCTGTCCGGCCCCTACGAGATCGACAGTGCCCTGAGCGGCCACGACGCACTGATGATGCTGCAGCACGACAAGCCCGATCTCATGATCCTCGACCTGATGATGCCCATCATGACCGGCTTCGAGCTGTGCCAGCGCGTGCGCGAGAAATACAGCATGGACGAGCTGCCCATCGTCATCCTGACTGCGAAGAATCGGGTGGAGGACCTGGTCAAGGGCCTCAGTCTTGGGGCCAACGACTACATCAGCAAGCCCTTCAGCAAGGAAGAGCTGAAAGTGCGTGTCGGCAAGCAGTTCGAGATGCTGCACCTGCTGGAGGTCCGGCAGGAAAACCAGCGCCTGGCCTGGCAGCTCGACAAGTATCAGGAGTCCGAACGCAAACTGCGCGAGCGCGAGACACGTCTGGCGAAGATGCTGGACGTGACGGGCGATGCGCTGATTTCCATCGACGAGAGCGGGCAGATCGCCTACATCAACAAGGCGGCAGAAACCCTTCTGAAACTGCCAGCCGAGGATTTCCAGGACGGCCCGGTGAGTGCGCTGGCCGAGCGGCTGGAAACCGTCTGTCAGGGCGTGTCCGAGGTTATCGGCTTCCCCTTCAAGGAAACGGTGATCTCCTCGCCCGACAATCCCACCTACTTCACGCTCACCATACGCCAGCCGGACGAAGACGAAGACGCGGCCGCGCCGGTGCGCTTGTGCGTGCTGCCGCTGAGTCTGGACCAGGAGTTCTACCTGCTGATGTTCCAGCGCGTGCTGCCTGCCGGACTTGGCGAAGACGAGAGCCTCGTGGAAGCCTCGCTGCCGCATCTGATCGATCAGATCAACCGCAACATCGAACGCACCCAGGTGCTGAGCGAATACCTCGCGCGCATCACGCCCGAGGATCTGCAGAAGCACCGCCATCTGTTCGCCGATCTGGAGAACGTCGACAAGATCATCCAGAGCCTCTCGGGTGCCCTGCCTTCGGATGCCGACGACGAGCAGCAATACCGCGAGACACTGGTGAAGCTGATGCAGGATTGCCATTACTACTGGCAGAAGGTCACGGGCGAATCCATCATCGATCTGGCCGAGAAGAGCCGCATCTGGAGCGTGAGCATCGACAATGGTCGGCTGCGCACGCGCTCCATGAATCGCTATCTGTCCATCGACAAGCTGCCCAGCAATCCGCGCTGGCGCCAGGTCGCCCGCACGGCCTATTTCGTGTTGTCCAAGGTGTCCCACGATACCGAGGCCAAGAGCGCGCTGGAGAAATCCGTGGCCAGGCTGCAGGACATCGTCGAAGCCAAGGCGCTGACCTGACCGCCCGTTCCACGTTCACGTTCTGCAGGAACCTGTCATGAGTCTCGAGATTCTTTCCCGCGTGCGCTGCTTCGGTGGCGAACAGCGGCGCTATCAGCATCACAGTCATCGCCTGAGCTGTGACATGCGTGTCAGCGTGTTCCTGCCGCCCCAGGCGCTTGCCGCCGATGAGTCAGTCCGGTTGCCCGTGCTCTACTGGCTGTCGGGCCTCACCTGCACCGACGAGAACTTCGTGCAGAAGGCCGGGGCGCAGCGCATCGCTGCCGAACTGGGCCTGATCGTGGTGGCGCCGGACACCAGTCCGCGTGGCGAAGGCGTGGCGCGTGCGGCAGAGGGTGAATGGGATCTGGGCCTGGGAGCCGGCTTCTATGTCAATGCGACCGAGGCGCCGTGGTCTGTGCATTACCGCATGTACGACTACATCCTCGAGGAGTTGCCGGCCCTGGTGGAAGCCACCCTGCCCATCGACGGACAGCGCCGCGCCATCAGCGGCCACTCCGTGGGCGGTCACGGTGCATTGGTGCTGGCGCTGCGCAACCCGCAGCGCTTTCGCAGCGTGTCGGCCTTCGCGCCGATTGTCGCGCCGTCCACCTGCCCCTGGGGCAACAAGGCCTTCACCGCGTACCTTGGCGAGAATCGCGAGGCCTGGGCGCAGTACGATGCCAGTCTGCTGCTCGCGCGCCACGGCTGCCCGCTACCACTGCTGCTCGATCAGGGCGACGCCGACGCGTTCCTTGCCGTGCAGTTGCAGCCCGAGCGTCTGCTGGAGGCTGCCGGGCAGGTCGGGGTGACGGTGGATTACCGGCGCCGCGAGGGCTATGACCACAGCTATTTCTACATTGCGAGCTTCATCGAGGAGCATCTGCGCTTCCACGCTCAGCACCTTGCCATTCAGCCCTGAGACGCCCTTGCGGCGCGGGAGTCCTGCCTCATGTCACTACAGATCAGCCCGCGCACGTCCGACATCGGCTTCGCCGTGCGACGCCTCTTGCCCTCGCGCCGGCAGCAGCGCGTGGGGCCTTTCATCTTCGTCGACCACATGGGGCCGGCTCTGTTCGCTCCCGGCAGCAACGCCGGGGATGTGCGCCAGCATCCGCACATCGGGCTCGCCACGGTGACCTACCTGTTCAGCGGGGCCATGATGCACCGCGACTCCCTGGGCGCGGTGCAGCGCATCGAGCCCGGTGCCATCAATCTGATGACGGCCGGTCGGGGCATCGTGCACTCCGAGCGCATGCCGGCGCGACATTCGCGAGCAGGGCATCGCCGTGCATGGCATGCAGACCTGGCTCGCCCTGCCGACGGACCTTAAAGACATGGCCCCCGCGTTTGCCCACTACCCCGCGTCCGTCATTCCCGACGTGCAGATCCCGGGCGGCACACTGCGCGTGCTGATCGGCAGTGCCCTCGGTCTGCACTCTCCGGTGCAGGCCCATTCGCCCACGACCTTCCTCGATCTGCAGCTGCAGACCGGGGCGCACTTCGCGCTGCATTGTCCGGGGCAGGAACTCGCGGTGTATCTGGCCGAAGGCGAGGCGACGGTGAATTCGCAGCAGGTGCCCGGCTTTCACTTGCAGATCGAGGGCGATGCGCTGCAGTTGCAGGCCGGGCCGACGGGCTGCCGCGCCATCGTGCTGGGCGGCGAGCCGCTCGCAGGGCCGCGTCATGTGCACTGGAATTTTGTGTCGTCCAGTCCGGAAAAGGTGAAGCAGGCAGGGCTGGACTGGCAGGCGCAAGGCTTCGCCCTGGTACCGGGCGAGACGGACTGGATCCCGTTGCCGGGCTGAGCGTCAGAGCAGTGCGCGCCAGTCGAGGATCGCCAGCCAAAGCAGGATGGCACCGACCAGCGTCAGCGCCTGACTGGTGCGGTCCTTGATGGCATAGACAATCGGGTCCTCGTGCAGTTGCCCACGCGCGGCCAGCAGCCAGATGCGCGTGATGAGGTACAGCAGCAGCGGACACAGCAGCCACAGCAGCTCCGGGGTGGCGTATTGCATGCGCGTCTCGTCGTTGTTGATGTACAGCGCGAAAACCATCACCGACATCAGTGCGCTCGCGCTGCCGAACAGAGCCATCATCGGCAGGTCCTGCGCCAGATATCCCCGCCCCATCGACCGCGCGACTCCTGCCTTCTGCAGATAATCCAGCTCCGTGTAGCGCTTGACCACCGCCAGGCTGAAGAACAGGAACATCGAGAAGGCCAGCAGCCAGAACGACAGAGCCACTCCGACCGCTGCCGCGCCGGCAATGATGCGCAGCGTGTACAACCCCGCCAGCACGATGACATCCACCAGCATGATGCGCTTGAGCACGAAGCTGTAGAGGCCCGTGCACAGATAGTAGAGCGCCAGTACGCCCACAAAGGCGGGCGGCAGGGTGCTGGCGAGCGCGAAGGCGAGCGCCAGCAGCAGCGGGCTGAGAAGCAGGCCGTGCAGCAACGGCAGCTCGCCGCTGGCGAAGGGGCGTCGATGCTTGCTGTGGTGCGCGCGGTCGCTGGGCAGATCGAGCAGATCATTGAGCAGATAGACGCTGGAGGCGCACAGCCCGAAACTCACGAACGCCAGCAGGGCCTGCAGCAGCAGCGCACTGTTGCCGAGTTCGTGGGCGAGGGCCAGCGGCATCAGCACCAGCAGGTTCTTCAGCCACTGATGCAGACGCAACGCACGCCCTGTGGCGCGCCAGCGACTGCCCTGGCGCGGGAATTGCGTTTCGATGGGCACCAGCGCCGCGAGCTGCTGGCGCAGGGCCGGTGTCACATCCACCGGAATGGCGGCCGCAGCATGCCGCCAGACAGCAAGATCCACCGCACGATCCCCGGCATACACGTAGCGCGGTGCTTCGGCAGCGATGCGCCGCTGCTTGGCGGTGCCGCCGCAGTTGTGCTGCCCGTCGCTGCCGATGGCCGCGTCGAACAGATCCAGATGCGCCGCGACAGCATCCACCAGCAGCTGATCCGACGCAGAGATGAGCACGAGGCGTCGCCCTCTGGCCTTCTGTTTCCGCAAATAAGCGAGCAGGCCGGCGTTCCAGGGCAGCAGGTCAATGCGCAGTTGCACGCGGCGGGCGATCTCGCGCTTCAGCGCCGCCTTGCCGCGCAGCAGCCACAGGGGAATCAGGAGCAGGTAGAGCGGGTTTTGCTTGAGCAGTTCCAGAAAGGATTCCAGCAGCAGATCACTGCGCAGCAGCGTGCCGTCCAGATCGACATACAAGGGCAGTGCAGCGAGATCGTCCGGGGCCGCGTGCTTGCTCATGAGAGTGTCCTGTGGTCGCGGCCTGCGCTCAGAGCGGCAGACGCTTGAAGAGGGCGTCGGGGATGGCGCGCACCACGGCCATGATCAGGCGCCAGTAGCCCGGCGCATAGACGGTGTGGCGCCGCTGGCGCACGCCCTCGAGCAGGCACTGCGCGATGCGTTCCGGCGAACTCCACAGCGGGCCCTTGCGCAGATGGGCCGTCATCGGGGTGTCGACGAAGCCAGGGCGCACATCGACCACATGCACGCCGTGAGGAAACAGCCGACCGCGCAGGCCCTGCAGATACTGGGACACCATGCCCTTCGCTGCACCATAGACATAGTTCGACGGACGGCCGCGGTCCCCTGCCACCGAGGTCACCACGGCGATGCAGCCCTGCTTGCGTGCACTCATGTGATTGCCCAGCAGGGTGAGCAGGGAGATCGTGCTGAGGGCATTGATGTTGAACTGCTCCAGCGCGGCATCGAAATGTTCGGCACAGCGGGCCTGATCGGGCAGGCTGCCATGGCAGATCACGGCCAGATCGATGCTGCCCAGGGTGTCCAGCGCCTGTTCCAGCACGGCCTCGTGCAGACTGAAATGGGTGACATCCAGGGGGGCGTAGTCCACTGCGGCGGCTCCGCGAATCTCCAGATCCTGCTTCTGCACGGCCAGCAGGGCGCTGTCCCGGGCCAGCAGGAACAGCCGGGCGTGCTCCTCGGCACAGGCACGCGCCACGGCCTTGGCGATGGCCGAGTTGGCTCCGATGATCAGGATGTTCTTCATGCGTTCTCCGAAAGACGGCTCACAGGCCCAGGCGCTGCGACTGCAGCGAATTGAACAGACGATCCGCGCCGCTTGCAAGGCGCAGTGCGCGCATGTCTTCCCAGCGGGGATAGCTGCGCTGGAAGGTCTGCGCACTCATGCGGGCGTCCTTGGCCAGATACAGGCGGCCGCCGTGGTCCAGCACGATGCGGTCGAGCTCATCCAGCAGCGGCAGCAGAGAGGGCTCGAACTTGAAGTCCAGCGCGAGGGTGTAACCCGCCAGCGGGAAGGACAGCCAATGGGCATTGCCGGGGCCGAACTTCTTCAACACCGACAGGAACGAGCCCTTGCCAGCGGCACCGCTGGTCTGCAGCACGCGGCGAATGCCCGGCAGTGCGGCGTCCTGGGGAATGACGCACTGGTACTGCAGGAAGCCGCGCTTGCCGTAGAGGCGATTCCAGTGCGCGATGCCGTCCAGCGGGAAGAAATAGCTGTCCGCCTCCAGCCGCTGTCGCGCCTGCGGGTCCACACGCCGGGCGTAGTACAGGGCATTGAAGGCACGCATGCTGAAGCGGTTGAGCAGGAAGGCGGGCGCATCGAAGGGCACGCTCAGGCGGCCGGGGCGTGGCGCGAGATAGCGGCCGTCCTGCGCATGTTCGCCTAGATAGAGCAGGGCCCGGCCGAGCGCGCTGCCGCGTGCCAGACAGTCCAGCCAGGCCACGGAATAGGTCGCGGAGGCGTGTTCCTCGAACTGCGCGACGACTTCCTCCAGATTGGCGCTGCGCAGACTCTGCTGCAGGATCGCCGAGCCCGGTACACGCTGCAGCCGCAGCGTGGCGTCGAGGATGATGCCGGTCAGGCCCATGCCGCCGCAGGTGGCGTTGAAGAGATCACTGTGCTGGTCGGGGGCGCACTCCACGACTTCGCCGGACGCCTGCAGCAGGGTGAGCCGAGTCACATGCTCGCCGAAGGTGCCGGCCACATGATGATTCTTGCCGTGCACATCACTGGCGATGGCGCCCCCCACGCTGACGAAGCGGGTGCCCGGCACCACGGGCAGCATCCAGCCCCGGGGCAGGAAGACCTGCAGCACCTGGTCAAGGCTGACGCCGGCGGCACAACGCAGTTGGCCGCTGGATTCGTCGAAACGCAGCAGATGATCGAACGCCTGGGTCTGGATGACCTCGGCGGCCAGGGCGCTGTCGCCGTAGCTGCGCCCCAGGCCGCGGGCGATAAGGCTGGCAGGGGCGCTTGCCTGGTGGCGCAACAGGGCGGCCATGGCAGCCGGCGTGCGCGGGGCATGCGGTTGACTGTCGGAGACGGGGTAGCGGCCCCAGGAGTACAGTCTCATGGGCGGGCTCGCTGCGAGGAAGGCCGCGGGGGCTGTACTGGGTGGGATGACATCAACATTCGCGCAGGATACTCCGCCCGGCGCGGCGCCGTCATCCGTCGGCCTGCTGCCGGGCGGGCAGCGCTGCTATACTGCGCGCCTCTCTCCAGCCGGACACCGCCATGCATCCCGATATCCCCGCCTTCACACGCACTCTCGCCGAAGCTGCCGGCGAGCTCATCCGCCGCGAACGTCTGGCCGTGCAGGGCCTGAGCACTACCTACAAGGGCGGCGCCGAACTGGTGACCCACGCCGATCTCAAGGCCGACCAGTTCATCTGCGATGCCATCCGCGAACGCTTTCCCGGGCATCGCATCCTGGCGGAGGAGTCGGCGCCGACCATGCAGGATCTGTCCGCCTGGCAGGGGCCGCTGTGGATCATCGACCCGATCGACGGCACCGTGAACTACGCTCAGGGGCATTTCCAGAGTGCGGTCTCCATCGCCTACGCCGAACAGGGGCGCGTGCTCTGCGGCGTGGTCTGCAATCCCTTCGTGAACGAGACCTTCCACGCAGTGGTGGGCGGCGGCGCCTGGCTCAACGACAGTCCGATCAAGGTCGCCACCAAGACGCAGCTGCGCCGGGCCATCGTGGCCACCGGCTTTCCCTACATCAAGGGCGATATGCGGCCGATCGTGCGCCGGCTCGCGCTGGTGCTGCAGGAGTGCGCGGACATTCGTCGACTGGGCGCCGCCTCACTGGACATCTGCTGGGTGGCCATGGGGCGGCTGGACGGCTACTACGAGAACCTGAGTCTCTGGGACTTCGCCGCCGCCCAGTTGATCGCCCGCGAGGCCGGCGCCCGTTACGGGCATTTCAAGCCGGTGCCCGAGGGGGTCAGCCCGGAGTTTCATGACCAGAACATCCTGGTGGCGAATGCCGCGCTGTTTCCGCAGTTGCACGACTTGCTGAACCGGGCGGATGCCGGCGGTGACAGCTGATCTCAGGCAGCATGGCGCTGGCACAGCGCCAGCCAGGATTGCACGCCGGCACTGCGGTATTTCTGCTTGTGCAGGATGAAGTAGAAACGCCGGCTCCAGTCGCGTTGCGGGGCGCTCAGCGCCACCAGCGAACCGCGCGCAATGGCCTCGCGCAGGGTGATGGCTGAAAGACAGCCGATGCCCAGATTGGCTTCCACGGCGCGCTTGATCGCCTCGGTGTGCTGCAGTTCCAGGCGCAGGTCCAGGTCCGGAAGCAGGCCGTGCATGGCACGGTCGAAGGCCTGTCGTGTGCCTGAACCGGCTTCGCGCACGATCCACTGGGCCTGCAGCAGGTCGCCATCCTCCAGGACCGGGCGCTGTGCGAGAGGATGCTGCGGAGAGCAGAACAGCATCAATTCGTCCTCGCGCCAGGGCAGCACGTCCAGCACCGGGTCCTGCAACTCCCCTTCCACCAGGCCGATGTCTAGCTCGAAGTTGCGGACGCGGCTGGCGATGCCCGCCGTGTTCTCCACCGTCAGACTGACCCGGGCGCCGGGATGTTCTCCCATGAAGTCCGCCATGATGGCCACGGCCAGATAATTGCCGATGGTCAGCGTGGCTCCCACCTTCAACTCCCCGATCTCGGAATGCTGCGACAGGCTGCGTTCGAATTCACGGGCCTGGGCCATCAGCGCCTCGGCGCGCGGGCGCAAAGACTTGCCCAGCGCGTTGAGCTGCAGTCGCTTGCCGGCACGATCGAACAGTTGCAGCTCGAAACGCTGCTCCAGGTCCTGCAGGGCCGAACTGGCGGCCGACTGGGACATCGCCAGGCTCTGGGCGGCCTGGGTGACGTTCTCGAAATGGGCCGTGGCAAGAAAGACTTCGATCTGGCGCAGGGTGTAATGCATGGGGGCTCCCGGCCGGCGCAGTTGCCAGCGGCTTGAATTCACACACTCGCCCCTGTATCGTCCGGCTCCGTTCACAGCGCGGGCCAAGTGGCGCGTCGGGCGCAGGATATATCAGAAAAACCGATCAAGGATATGGGGATTATCTGTTTTACAGGTAGTTGACCGATTGTCTACAATGCGCCCCGCTTCGCCCGGCCTTGCCCGGCGCCGGCATTTCTCTCACTGATCACTGGCAGGAAACACAATGGCGGCAGTCTCCAAGCAAAGCGTTACCAGCGTGCACCACTGGAATGAGTCCCTCTTCAGCTTCACCACCACCCGCGACAAGTCCCTGCGTTTCGAGAATGGCCATTTCGTGATGGTCGGCATGGAAGTCGAGGGCAAGCCGCTGATGCGCGCCTACAGCATTGCGAGTGCGAACTACGAGGAAGAGCTGGAGTTCTTCAGCATCAAGGTGCCCGATGGCCCGCTGACCTCGCGCCTGCAGGTTGATCGCCTCAATGCTGGCAAGGTTGGCGCAAGCGGTCAGACAACCACCGTCACTTACAGCGACTTGATTGACCTGATTCACAGTGTCAACAGCGCCTACCGTCGCAATGCCCGATTGATGTTTGCTGATAGCACTCTGGCTGCTTTACGCAAGCTGGTGGACACCACAGGCCGTCCGATTTGGACTCCTGGCGATGCTGAATCCATCACAAACGGCGCACCCGCCACAATCTGCGGTTACCAATACACGATCAATGATGACGTGGCTGCAATGGCTGCATCAGCCAAGTCCATTGCATTTGGTGACTTCAGTCAATTTGTCATCCGTGACGTGGCTGGTTCATTCCAGTTGTTGCGTTTTGACGAT
>JALREE010000174.1 GCA_023256835.1 Pseudomonadales bacterium
CTGCTGGCCACGCGGGGCGAAGGCCCCGGCGGTCTGGTGCTGGCGGGCCATACGGACACGGTACCCCTCGACGAGGCACTCTGGAGCGTGAACCCCTTCCGCCTCACGCAGAAGGACGGTCGGCTCTACGGCCTGGGCAGCACCGACATGAAGAGCTTCTTCCCGCTGATCATGGAAGCGCTGAAGGAATTCGAGGGCATCGAGTTCAGTCAGCCGCTGATCGTGCTGGCCACGGCCGATGAGGAAACCTCCATGCAGGGCGCGCGCACCTTGGCGGAACTGGGGCGACCGAAGGCGCGCTGCGCGGTGATTGGCGAACCCACGGGCATGCGGCCCATCCACGCCCACAAGGGCGTGATGATGGAGTCCATCGATCTGCTGGGGCGCAGCGGTCACTCGTCCAATCCTGATCTGGGGCGCAATGCGCTGGAGGCCATGCACGAGGTCATGGGCGAACTGCTGGCCCTGCGCGCCTCGCTGCAGCAGCGCTATCACAGTCCGCTGTTCCGCATCGCCCGCCCCACACTCAATCTGGGCTGCATTCACGGCGGCGACAATCCCAATCGCATCTGTGGCCAGTGTCATCTGGAATTCGATGTGCGCCTGTTGCCCGGCATGGAGATCGCCGAGCTGCGCGAGGAAATCCGCGCGCGTGTGCAGCCCATCGCCGATCGCCACGAGGTGCAGGCCACCATCAAACCCTTGTTCGCCGGCCTGCCCGCGTTCTATACCGATCCTGACAATGAGCTGGTGCGCACTGCCGTGCGCCTCACCGGCAACAGCGCGGCCACGGTCGCTTTCGGCACCGAGGCGCCGCTGCTGCAACGCCTGGGCATGGACACCATCATCCTGGGGCCGGGCGACATCGACCAGGCCCACCAGCCCGACGAATACCTGGCGCTGGACCGGCTGCAGCCCTGCATCGACGCGCTGCGCGGCCTGATCCGCCACTACTGCCTGCCGGGGAAATAGACTATATTGCCGCCATGAAAAATCTGCCGCAGTACATCGACTGGTTCCGTCACTCGTCCAGCTACATCAACGCACACCGCAAGAAGGTGTTCGTGGTGCTGCTGCCTGGCGAGGCCATCGCGCACGAGAACTTCAACAACATCGTGCATGACATCACGCTGCTGCAGAGCCTGGGCGTGAAGCTCGTGCTGGTGCATGGCGCGCGTCCGCAGATCAACGCGGCGCTGGAAGCGGCGGGCATCGAATCGACCTATCACAAGGGCCTGCGCATCACCGATGCCATCAGCCTGCAGATCATCAAGCAGATCGTCGGGGCCTTGAGCATCGACATCGAAGCCTTGTTCTCCATGGGGCTGGCGAATTCCCCCATGCACGGGGCCGACATCAAGCTGGCCCGCGGCAATTTCATCACGGCGCGCCCGCTGGGCGTGCTGGACGGCATCGATCACGCACTCACGGGCGTGGTGCGCAAGATCAACGCCAAGGCCATCATGCAGCACCTGAACCATAACAATATTGTGCTGGTGTCCAATCTCGGCCTCTCGACCACCGGGGAAGTGTTCAACCTGTCCCCCGAGGAAGTGGCCACCGAGACGGCCATCGCGCTGAATGCGGAAAAGCTCATCGTGTTCATTCCCCAGGCGGGCATCATGGACAGCGCGGGCGAGATGGTCAGCGCCCTGAGCCCTGCCTCCGCCCAGGAGGTGCTGGCCAGGGTCGAATCACAGCCCGAGAACAAGGCCAATGGCGTGGCCCAGGCGCTGGCGGCTGCCGTGAAGGCCTGTCGCCAGCACGTGCATCGCAGCCACCTGATCAGCTTCCAGCAAAACGGTGCTCTCATCGAAGAGCTCTTCACGCGGGATGGCTGCGGCACGCTGGTGTCCAAGGACACCTTCGAACAGCTGCGCCGCGCCAGCATCGATGACGTCGGCGGCATCCTCGAACTCATCACCCCGCTGGAAGAAGCCGGCGTGCTGGTGCATCGCTCGCGCGAACTGCTGGAAGCCGAGATCGACTTCTTCTTCGTTATTGAACGCGAGGGCATGATCATCGCCTGCGCGGCCCTGTACCCGCTGGATGCCACCTGCGGCGAGATCGCCTGCATCGCGATTCATCGGGATTACCAGGCCAATGGCCGCGGCGAGCATCTGCTGAGTGCCCTGGAAGAACAGGCGCGACGCATCGGTCTCACCCACGTCATCGTGCTCACCACGCAGACCACCCACTGGTTCATGGAGAAGGGCTTCCAGCCAATCGCCGTGTCCGAACTGCCGGAGAAAAAGCAGAAGATGTACAACTACCAACGCAATTCCAAGGCCCTCAAGAAGGCCCTGCGCTGAGTCCGTGAACGGCGAACGCCGTTTTGCGGGTCTTCAGTCACCACAGTCGTCATGCAGACGGCGTACGCTTGAACCGTCCCATTTCACAGCACACGGTTGACTACCCAACCAAGGAGAATGCTTCATGAAGAAATCACTGTTGACCGCCCTCGTGAGTGTCGCCCTCAGCGCCGCCGCGCAAGCCCAGACCCCTGCAGGCACTCCCGGCCCCTTCGTGGCGGGCGGCCCGCTCGGCACTGTGAACGAAGCCGGCGTGGCCACGCCGATGTCCAGCAACGTGAAGGTATTCGGCAGTTTCCGCACCGCCGAAAGCTGCACCTTCGACCCGGCCCGCAACCTGATCCTCGCCATGAACAACGGCATTCCACAGAACCTGCAGGAGAACGACGGTTATGTGTCCTTGATCAACCCGGACGGCAGTGTGCACACCTCCAAGTGGATCGGTGCCACTCGTGACGGCCTGACCCTGAACCAGCCCCTGGGCAGCGCGATTCACAACGGCGTGCTCTACACCGTGGACATCGACACCGTGCGCATGTTCGACCTGGCCACAGGCAATCCCATGGGCGCTGTCGCCGTGCCGGAAGCCACTGGCCTCAACGGCGTGGCTGTGGCAGCTGACGGCACTGTCTATGCCTCCAACACCGGCGGCACGCAGCGCATCTACAAGGTGACGGCGAGCGGTGAGACTTCCGTGTTCGCGGAAGGCGCTCCGCTGGCCTCGCCGAACGGCCTGGCCATCGACAATGACGGCAACATCGTGATGGTGAACATCGCGGACAACGCGGTGGTGACCTTCAACCCGGCGGGTGAGGTGGTGCGCACCGAGCATGCGGCGGAAGGCGGCAACGATGGCATCGTGATCATGGCGGATGGCACGAAGTACGTGAGCAGCGTGCGCTTCGGCAGTGTCTCCCGCATTCGTCCCGGTCAGGAAGCGGAAGTCATCGCGGTGGGCATCCCGTCAGCGGCGTCCATGTGCTATGACTCGATCCAGAACCAGTTGGTCATTCCGATGAACCAGAACAATGCGCTGGCGTTCATTCCGCTGGATTGATCAGTGTGGTGGGTCCGCCCCGACGTGAATGATTGGTCGGGGCCGGGGGGGGGGG
>JALREE010000185.1 GCA_023256835.1 Pseudomonadales bacterium
ACTGTCAGCGGGCCAAAAGGAGCCGCAAAAAACTGCGGATCCATCAGGTATTTCCACGCCTGCTCGTACCCTCGATCAGTCGACACCAGCCCAAACTGCCACGGCACATAACCAGTCAGCTCGCGGCCATGCTGACTGCCGGCGAACTGGCCTGAATCATAGGTGCGAGTCAGCCGGCGGACCTGATGGCCCTCACGCTCCTCATCATCCCGGTACATCTGCAGAAAGAATCCCCGCCGCGAATCCCACAGCAGCTCCTGCACATTGCCCTGAAGCAGACCGAGCCGCACCAGCCCCTCGGTGATCATGCGCACGGTGACATTGTGCGGCTCGTCCCAGGCGACGCCCGGCTTGACGGCCTTGATGGCCTGCAGCTGCGCCTCGAGCACGATCTCGTAGAGCGCCTTCTGCTCCTTGCTGAACCGACCGTTCACGGGAAAGGTACGCGTGATGTCGGCGGCGTAGTAATCGAACTCGCAGCCCGCATCGATCAGCACCAGATCACCGTCCTTGAGCACGGCGGTGTTCTCGACGTAATGCAGGATGCAGGCGTTGGCGCCGCTGGCCACGATGTTGTTGTAGGCTGGCGAGCGGCTGCCGGAGCGCACGAATTCGTGCAGCAATTCAGCCTCGAGGTGATACTCGTGCAAGCCGGGACGACACACGGCCATAGCGCGTTTGTGAGCCTGCGCGGAAATGGCACCGGCCTTCTCCATCAGCTTGATTTCCAGCGGGCTCTTGATCAGCCGCATTTCATTGAGCAGATGGTCAAGTACCAGGAATTCGCCTGGCGGATGGGCCCCCTGGCGCGCCTTGCCGCGAATGACGTTGACCCAGTCCATGATGCGCTGATCCCAGCGCGAATCCTTGCCCATGGAATAGTAGACCCGCTGCCGCCCTTCGATGAGCCCTGGCAGGATGTCGTCGATGTCGCCGATGGGAAAGGCATCGTCGATCAGCAGCTTGCCGACAGCCTGCTCCGGCCCGGTGAGAATGCCGGTCCACAATTCGCGCGTCTTGTCCTTTTCCTGACAGAACAGCACGACCTCACCCTGTTCGCGCCCGGGAATCAGGGCCAGCACGGCGTCGTGTTCGACAAAGCCGGTGAGGTAATAGAAGTCACTGTTCTGCCGGTAGGGATATTCGGTGTCATTGCTGCGCGTGGCCTGGGGTGCAGCACAGAGCAGCGCGATGCTGTCCGGCTCCATCTGCTGCATGAGTTCCTTGCGCCTGCGCGCGGCTTCTTCGTGAATGCTTGTCATCGTATGCCCGTGCCTGCGATTGACCGCCTTGGGGTCACGCCTCTATAGTAACGACAGTTGAACAGAGCGGCTTCTTGCCGCTTCTGTATATGGCGACCATCATAATGACCGACGAAAAATTTGCCACGCTGGATCAGAAGATTGATGCGCTCATCGAGCTGTGCGCCACGATGAAGCGGGAGAATCAACAGCTGCGGGCCAACGAGCATAACTGGCACTCCGAACGCCAGCAACTGCTCGAAAACAACAAGCTGGCGAAGTCCCGCCTGGAAGCCGTGCTCCACCGGCTCAAGTCCATGGAACAGTCGCAGTCATCATGAGAGACGTGTCACCCGCCTCGCCCACACCCAGAGAATCCGCATGAGCGCAGAAGAAAACAGCCCCGGTACCGTGGTGGTCAGAATTCTCGACAAGGAGTACCAGGTCAGCTGTCCTCCTGCAGAACAGGAAGCCCTGCTGAAGTCGGCCCGCTATCTCGACGAGAACATGCGCAAGATCAAGGGCCGCGGCAACATTCACGGACTCGAGAAGATTTCCGTGATGGCCGCACTCAACATCACCCATGAAATGCTGAGCAAGACAGTGCAGCTCAACGAGAGCCGTCACCACACCGCGCAGCAGATCAAGTCTCTCGAAGACAAGCTCGATCGCAGTCTGCAGGCCAATCGTCAGATTGAAATAAGCTGATCATATCGAGACAAAAAACTTTCGCAGGCCTGCTCGCCCCGATTTTTTTGCTGCTATATACTCGCCCCAGAGTTGCCTAGAGCATTGGCCAATCAAAAATGTTCTTGAGCCGATATCTGTATACCTGGAGGCTTCACGCCAGGTGCTGTTGAGCAAGTCCGCACGACGGAAAGCCTTATGCACCACTGGAGTCACCACCTGAACCGTTGGGTTCAGGACTATTTTGGTAGCGGTGCTCCGGGTAACTTCATTCCTTCTTCCCTGTCAGTCTCATGACTCCAGCTCAACGCGCCAGTCTTCGCCAATCCCTGCGTCACACCCGACGTCTGTTGAGTGCGCGTCAGCAACGCGATGCCGCCATTGCGCTGCATCACGCCCTGGCAGGTCAACGCTTCTTTCGCACCGCCAAACGCCTTGCCTTCTATCAGGCCATCGATGGCGAGATCGACCCTTCCCTGCTGCTGGCCGAGGCGCTGTCGCGTGGACAGGCCTGTTTCCTGCCCCTGTTGCACCCCTTCCGCCATGGCCGGCTGCTGTTTGTCCGCTACCGTGTGGGCGATCCGCTGCAGCCCAATCGCTGGGGCATCGCCCAGCCGCGTCTGCTGGCACACCGCCTGGTGTCGCCACGCTGGCTCGACGTGGTGCTGGTGCCGCTGGTGGGCTTCGATGCCGATGGCAACCGGCTCGGCATGGGCAAGGGTTTCTATGACAGGACCTTCAGTTTCCGCGCCCGCAGTGCGCGGCGTCGACCGATGCTGATCGGCCTGGCACACGAGTGTCAGCGAGTGGACGTGCTGGAGAGGCAGGACTGGGATGTCACGATGGATGGCATCGTGAGTGACAAGCGCTGGTATGAATGGCGGGCCTGAAAGGGCAGACACGAGCGGCCCGCTGCAGATGAGCAGGTCAGCGCTGGCGTCCGTGAGTGGGCACTGGCGCGGGCGTCAGAGCAGCCCGCTCTGCACCACACCGCTGGCAAGCACCCCGAGGGCGAACAGGACGACAACCACCATCAGCATGTCTGGTTTCTTATTCATCAATTACTCGGCTTTCCAGTCTATTGAGATTATTATCTGAGAAGCATGTTCAGCTAGTCAGGCTAAGGTCCTGAAGAATAATACATTAATTTTTCGATAACAATCACGAAAATGGCGGAAAACCAAATACTTTCCGCAACTTGGACGCGGTTCTCGGTTTGCGCAATGTCAGACGGGGAATGCAGCGCTTGTGAGACTGCATAATACTGTTAATATGTACAGTATCATGTCGATTCACAAGAGCGATCCACGCCTTCTCTCCCTGCTGCATATTCCCGGCCTGTGGCGGGGCAACGCCCATGCAGCCACTGCGTCAGCGTTCGCTGACCGGGGGGTGAGCACCGGCTTTCCCGCGCTCGATGCCTGCCTGCCCTGGCAGGGCTGGCCACGCGGGGCCCTGGTGGAAATCATCACGCCCCTGTGGGGCATCGGCGAACTGCAGCTGGTACTGCCACTGCTGCGAGGGCTCAGCCAGCAAGGGGCTCACAGCCTGTGGTTTGCCCCGCCCTGTTCGCCCTATGCGCCCGCCTTGCTGGCCAGCGGCATCGACCCTGCCCATCTCTACGTGGTCTCGGCACCGGCTGCACAACTGCTGTGGGGCATCGAAAAGGCGCTGCAGGATGCCGCCTGCGCTCTGGTGCTGGCCTGGCCCGGCCGGGTGAGCCACCGCCAGATCCGCCGTCTGCAACTGGCCGCCAGTGCCGGCAACACCCTGGGCATCCTGTTTCATCACGGCGCCTTGCGGCAATCCACGGCAGCCCTGCGGCTGCGGGTGGAGGCCACACGGCAGGGCCTGCACGTCGAGGTGCTCAAGGCACGTGGCAGCTACCGCCAGAGCACGGTGGCACTCGCCAGGGAGGCGCCATGACAGGACGACTCCACCAGTTGCCACTGTTTGGCCGACCGCAGCGCGCGCTGCGCCTGACCAGAACGCAGACCCCGCAGAGAACGCCGGACAAGACGCCTCGCACAGGCCGTCTGCCGCCGCTTTGGTATGCCATCGCCCTGCCGCAGCTGCTGGGCATTCCCGATGCCCAGGCGCGCGAGGAAAAACTGGCCCTGCTGGCACAACGCCTGGGGCAGCTCAGCGGCACAGTCAGCGTGGAGGCCCCCGATTCCCTGGTGTTCGAGGCACGCAGCTCGCTGCGCTATTTCGGCGGCATCCACTCACTGCGCGTGCATTGTCGCCAGCTGCTGCAGCCCGTGCTGAGTGAGTGGGGACTTCCTGTCGACTTTCATCAGGCCGCCAGCCCCACGCCCGCCGCCAGCCTGCTGCTGGCCCGCGCCGGCTGCAATCTGCTGGTCCATCGCCGGGAGAATCTGCGCTCCGCCCTGGGGCGGCTTTCCGTGCAAAGCCTGACGCTGCCGCAGCGACGCCGGCTGCAGTTGCACAACAGCGGGCTGCGTCTGCTGCGCGATGTCTGGCGCCTGCCCGTGCACGCGCTCGGGCAACGCTTCGGCACGCAGTTCCTGCGCCAGCTCGATCAGTGCCTGGGGCATGTCGCCACGCCGGTCAGGGCCTACGAGAGTCCGCCGCGCTTCGACAGCAGCCTGGAATTCGACTACGCCGTGGAAGGCTGTGAACGCCTGCTGCCGGCCATCGAGGAATTGCTGGAGCGGCTGTGCGCCTTCCTGCAGGCACGGGATCTGAGCACCCTGCACCTGCAGCTGAGCCTGCAGCACGAAGCCCAGGCGCCCACGCTGATCGCGCTCGACATGCGCCACCCCGGCCAGTTCCGGGCGCCGCTGCAGCTGCTGCTGGAAACCCGGCTCAGCACCCTGACATTGCCGGCTCCCGTCTGCGGCATGCAGCTCGAAGCCTGGCGCTTCAAGGCGGCATCGGCGGCTGCGCAGCCGTTGAACGGCCTCAGTGCCGGCGAAGGCACGGCGGCGCCGACAGAGTCCGCACGCATCGCGCCCCTGCTCGGGTTGCTGCAGGCCAGACTGGGCGATGCGGCCGTGCACAGCCTGCAGTCGCAGGCGGATCATTGCCCCGAGCTGGCAGCCAGCACGACGCCTGGCCACGAACAGGGCGGCTCGACGCCCGCGGCGGTGTTGCAGGCCCGCCGCCCCTGCTGGCTGCTGCCGGCACCGGTGCAGCTGCAGCAGCACGCCGGGCAGCTGCTCTACCGCGGGCCGTTGCAGCTCTTGAGCGGCCCCGAGCGCATCGAGACGCGCTGGTGGACAGGTCAGGAGGTGTGCCGGGATTACTACGTGGCGATGAATCCGCGCGGCATGCGGCTGTGGATCTTCCACGAGCGCGAGGGCGAGCGGCGCTGGTTCGTGCACGGCATCTTCGACTGACGCGCCCTCAACAGAAATCCCGCGAGCGCAGCGACATCTGCGCCAGCCAGGGGCTCAAGTCCACCAGCTCGGCGGCAATCACGTGCACCACGTCCTCGCTGATCTGCAGGGTTCCCGCCACGCCCAGCAGGCTGGCCTCGCGCACCAGGCGCGGCTGGCGCGCCGTCACCGCCGGCCAGATCACCACGTTCACGAAGCCGGTCTCATCCTCCAGGGTCACGAAGGTCACCCCCGACGCCGTCTGCGGCCGCTGTCGCGAGGTGACAATCCCCGCCACCTTCACACGCGCCCCATTGCCACGCTCCACCAGACTGGCGGCCGGCACCACGTGGTACTGCTGCAGATGCGGGCGAAACAAGGCCAGCGGATGCCGGCGCAGCGTGAGGCCGACACTGTTGTAATCAGCAATGACCTCCTGGGATTCGGACGGCACCGGCAACAGCAGGGCCACCGCCGGCGGGGCGGGCCAGTCGGCCTGACCAGAGGTGGCGAACAGCGGCAGCGGCGGCTCATGGCCGGCCACGTCCCAGAAGGCGCGATGGCGATGCCCGGCCAGCGCGTGCAGCGCATCGGCGGCCGCCAGACTCTCCCGGTCGGCAGCGTCGATGCCTGTGCGCTCGATGAGCGTCTGCACACAGCGGAAGGGACCGGCCTGCCGCGCCTCGCACAGCCGATGCGCCCCCGCCTGCGACAAGCCCTTCACCAGGCACAGCCCCAGCCGCAGCGCGGGTGCGTGCTCACGGCCGGGGGTGAACACCAGCGTGCAATCCCACTCACTGTGGTTCACATCCACCGGCAGCACCTCCACCCCATGACGCTGGGCGTCCTGCACCAGTTGCGACGGCGCATAGAAGCCCATGGGCTGACTGTTGAGCAGGGCACAGGTGAAGGCCGCCGGGTAATGGCATTTCAGCCAGGAGGAGACATAGGCCAGCAGGGCGAAGCTGGCGGAATGCGATTCGGGAAAGCCATAGTCGGCAAAGCCCTTGATCTGGCTGTAGATCTGTTCGGCGAAGGCCTCGCTGTAGCCACGTTCGCGCATGCCCGCCTTGAGCTTTTCCTGAAACGGCTCCAGCCCGCCTTTCTTCTTCCACGCCGCCATGGCCCGGCGCAGTTGATCGGCCTCGCCACCCGTGAAGCCCGCCGCCACGATGGCCACTTTCATCACCTGTTCCTGGAAGATGGGCACCCCCAGGGTGCGTGCCAGCACCTCCCGGATGGCCTCGCTGGGATAGCTCACAGGCTCGCGCCCGCTGCGCCGCGCCAGGTAGGGGTGCACCATGTTGCCCTGGATGGGACCGGGCCGGACGATGGCGATCTGGATGACCAGGTCGTAGTAATGGCGGGGCTTGAGCCGGGGCAGCATGCTCATCTGGGCGCGCGACTCGATCTGGAACACCCCGACCGTGTCGGCCGCGCAGAGCATGTCGTAGACCTGCGGGTCCTCCCCCGGCACGTCGGCCAGCGTCAGCGGCGGCAGTGCAGCGCGCGCCGGATACCGGTTCACCAGCGCGATGGCCTTGCGGATGGCCGTCAGCATGCCCAGCGCCAGCACGTCCACCTTGAGCAGGCCCAGCGCCTCCAGGTCGTCTTTCTCCCACTGGATGACGGTGCGTCCGGGCATGGCGGCATTCTCCACCGGCACCAGCTGCGAGAGCGGGCCCTGACTGATGACGAAGCCGCCGACATGCTGGGACAGATGCCGGGGAAAGCCGAGCAGGGCACGCACCAGGCTGACCAGCAGCGCCAGCCGCCCGGGCGGCAGGGTGAGCGCCTCCACCTCCGGGCCGGTGACGATCTCCTGGCCGTACCAGTCCACGGACTTCGCCAGCACCTCCACCGCCGGGGCCGCGATGCCCAGCGCCGCCGCCACATCGCGGATGGCACTGCGCGCGCGATAGCAGATCACCGTGGCCGCCAGCGCCGCCCGTTCACGGCCGTATTTGGTGTAGAGGTACTGAATGACCTCCTCGCGTCGTTCATGCTCGAAGTCGACATCAATGTCCGGCGGCTCGTCCCGCTCCTTCGACAGGAAACGCTCGAACAGCAGCTGCATGCGCTCCGGGTCCACCGCCGTGATGCCCAGGCAGTAGCAGATCGCCGAATTGGCTGCCGAGCCCCGCCCCTGGCACAGGATGCCCCGGCTGCGGGCGAACACGACCAGGTCGTGCACCGTGAGAAAGAAATGCTCGTAACCCAGCTCAGCCACCAGCGAGAGTTCCTTTTCCACCAGCGCCAGCACCCGCGCCGACGGTCCCTGCGGCCAGCGTTCGCGCAGACCCTGCTCGGTCAGCGCGCGCAGCCAGCTGGCCGGGGTGTGATCGGCAGGCACCAGTTCGTGGGGGTATTCGTAGCGCAGTTCGCTCAGAGAGAAACGGCAGCGCGCGGCGATGCGCACGCTTTCCTCCAGCAGCGCGGCCGGGTAGAGCTTGGCCAGACGTGCACGCGGGCGCAGATGCTGCTCGTTGTTGGGCGCGGCAGCAAAGCCCAGGGTGTCGAGCGTGCAGCCCAGGCGGATCGCCGTGAGGGTGTCGAGCAGCGGCCGGCGCTGCGGCTCGTGCATCAGCACGCCGCCACTGGCCACCAGTGGCAGCCCGAGGGTGTGTCCCAGCGCCTGCAGGGTGTCGAGCCAGCGCCGGTCATTGCCCCGCAGATGCAGCTCGACGGCAAGCCACAGCCGCCCGGGAAACACGCCCGCCAGCCAGCGGCCGTCGTCTTGGTTGAGCGCGGCCGGGGCCGGGACCCACAGCGCCAGACAGGCATCCAGCGCCTCGGCGTGCAGCATGCCGCGCTCCAGCAGGTACTCGCCCTTGGCCGCCGCGCGCCGCGCCTGTGTGATCAAGGCACTGAGCTGCCCGTAGGCGCGGCGGTCGGGCGCCAGCAGCACCAGGCACAGGCCATCCGCCAGCACGAAGTGACTGCCGACAATCAGCGCCAGCCCCAGCTCGCGCGCGGCCAGATGCGCCCGCACCACGCCTGCGAGCGAGCACTCGTCGGTGAGGGCCAGCGCCGCATAGCCTAGCGCATGGGCCTGACGCACCAGCTCCTCGGGGAAGGAGGCGGCGTGCAGAAAACTGTAGTTGCTGAGGCAATGCAGCTCTGCATAGGCGGGCGCGTTCATGGGGAGGCACACGGAGAATACTGGTTTTATGTACAGTATTCCGCCCGCCACCCGGGCGTCAAGCGTGGATATGTGACGCAGAAATGGTGGCAACCCCACTGCCGATGCCATAATGCCCGCCCATGAACCCCAGCACTCGCAGAGCACAGCCGCCTTCCTCGCTTCCCCGCGCCAACCAGGGCTTCGCCTGGGTGTGGTCCTTGCTGGGGCTGGCCATGCTCGCCTTCGCCGCCTGGTGCGTGAAGATCGACTACGAGATCCGCCGCGACTTCGAAGCCCTGCAATGGGAGCTGCCCGCCCGCATCTACGCCCGCCCGCTCGAGATCTATGCCGGCGCCCACGTCAGCGCCGCGCAGCTCACCGACCAGCTGCGCCGCCTGGGCTATCGCGAGAGCAGCGAGCTGCGCAACCCCGGCGAGTTCCAGACCAGCGGCAACCGCGTCAGCCTGTGGACGCGCGGCTTCGAGTTCTGGGACGGCGCCGAACCCAGCCTCTACGTGAATGTGGAGTTCGACGGCAACCGCATCCGCGAGATGTGGGGCGATCAGCGTACCGGCATGGTGCCGCTGGTGCGGCTGGAGCCCGCCGAGATCGCCCTCATCAACCCGGGCAATGGCGAGGACCGCGTGCCCATCAGCCTGGAAGATGTGCCGCCGGACCTGGTGGAAGCCATCATCGCGGTGGAGGACCAGCGCTTCTACAGCCACTTCGGCGTCGACCCGATCGGCATCCTGCGTGCCCTGGTGGCCAACCTGCGCGCCGGCGAGATCGTGCAGGGCGGCAGCACGCTGACCCAGCAGCTGGTGAAGAACCTTTACCTGAACCGCGAACAGACCCTGCGCCGCAAGGCCGAGGAAGCGCTGATGGCGCTGGCGCTGGAGCTGCATTTCAGCAAGGACGAGATCCTCACCGCCTATCTCAACGAAGTCTTCCTGGGCCAGCAGGGCAATCGCGCCATCCACGGCTTCGCACTGGCCGCCGAGTTCTACTTCAGCCGCAGCCTGGACGAGCTCAGCCTGGACGAACTGGCCCTGCTCGCCGGCCTGCCGCGCGGCGCGTCCTACTACAACCCGATGCGCTTCCCCGAGCGGGCGGTGGAGCGACGCAACGTGGTGCTGGCGCGCATGCTCTCGCAGGGCTACATCAGCGCCCCGGATCACGAAGACGCCCGCGCCGCTCCCCTGCGCGTGAATGCCCGCGCCCCGCGCCAGAACGCCGGCTACCCGGCCTTCATGGAGCTGGTGCGTCAGGACCTGGCGCGCGACTACGACGCCGAGGCGCTGCGCACTGAAGGCCTGCGCATCTTCACCACCCTGGACCTGCATGTGCAGAACACCATGGAGGCCACCCTGGAAGAAGCGGTGAAAGCCGTGGAGCGCCCCGTGAGTGAGGGCAAACTGGAGGCCGCCGTGGTGATTACCGACGCCGTCACTGGCGAGGTGCGCGCGGTGGCGGGCGGCCGGCAGCGCGGCTATGCCGGTTTCAACCGGGCCCTGAATGCCGTGCGGCCCATCGGCTCGCTGGTCAAGCCGGCGGTCTACCTGGCGGCGCTGGAGTCCGGCCGCTTCACCCTGGCCTCGGTGCTCTCCGACCGCCCCGTCACGCTGCAGTCGCGCGGCGCGCCGGCCTGGTCGCCCAGCAACTACGACGACAAGATCTTCGGCGATGTCTATCTGCACGACGCGCTGGAGCGCTCCATGAACCTGGCTACCGTGGACCTGGGCATGCAGGTGGGGCTGGACAAGGTGGGCGAGATGCTCGGTCGGCTCGGCTTCGAGCGCGAGGTGCCCCAGTTCCCCTCCGTACTGCTCGGCTCGGTGGACATGGCGCCGGTGGAAGTGGCCCAGCTCTACCAGACCCTCGCCGGCAACGGCTTCCGCTCGCCCCTGCGCACGGTCGAGGCGGTGACCACGCCCACGGGCGAGCCGCTGGAACGCTATGGCATCGAGACGGAACAGGTGGTCGATACCGCCTCCATGTACCTGCTGGAATACGCCCTGCAAGGCGTGTTCGAACGCGGCACGGCACAGACGGCCCGCAACCGGCTCGACGCCAGCCTTCCGCTGGCCGGCAAGACAGGCACCACCAATGACCTGCGCGACAGCTGGTTCGCCGGCTATGGCGATGATCTGGTGGGCGTGGTCTGGCTGGGCAACGACGACAATTCCGACACCGGGCTGACCGGCGCCACCGGCGCCCTGCGGGTGTGGACGGACATCATGCGGGCGCTGGACATCCAGCCGCGCCTGACCATTCCGCCGGCCAACGTGGTGTGGCAGAGCGTGGCCCTGGGCCCGGTGCGCGATGGCGCCCAGCGCGACTGCCGCCTGACGACTTCCTTGCCTTTCCTGCCCGGCCGCCTGCCGGACCCGGCCGTCAACTGTGAAGACGACGGCTCCTTCATGGATCGCCTCTTCAATCGCTTCGGGGACTTCTGATCATGCTGACTCGCGTACTGCCCATCCTCTGCTTCAGCCTGCTGAGTGCCTGCGCCGGCATGGACGGCGGCCGCGGCATTCCCGCCCCGGTGGAGGATCGCTCCGGTGCCGGCGCCGCCGTGCAGGGCAGTAGCGTCACGACGCCCGCGCAGCCGACCCAGCCCGCCACCCCGCCTGCCGCGCGCACCAATCCCGCACGCAGCGTGGTGCCCGGCATCGATGATCTGCCCCCCCGCACGGTGGCGCCCGGCATTCCCGCCCCGCAGCCTGCGCCCGCACCGCTGGAGCCCGCGCCGGCCCCGATGACCATGCCCGGCATGCCGGCCACGCCTGAAGCGGCCCTGCTGATGGAAGTGGATGCCGCCCTGGCGGCCGGCGACCTGGAGCGCGCCGCCGCCGTGGCCGAGCGCGCCGTGCGCATCGCGCCGCGTGATGCGAATCTGTGGTACCGCCTGGCCAGCATCCGCGCCCGTCAGGGCCGCACCGACGAAGCCGCCGGCATCGCCCGCCGCGCCTTGAGTTTCGCCGCCCCGGACACGCCGGTGGCGCGCGAGATCAACGACTTCCTGGGCACGCTGCCCTGAGGCGGCCATGCGGGAAGCTGAACGACGAGCTTAGAGCAGGGCGATGCCGAAGCGGCGCAGCAGCAGCCCCCACAGCAGGAACAGCACGACGGTGAGCAGGGCGCTGGCCCCCAGCGCCAGCCAGAAGCCGAGCAGGCGCTGCAGCCAGGGGAACAGCAGGAACATGGGCAGCGTCGGCACCACATACCAAAACGTGTACCAGGCGTGATCGGCCATGCGCTGCGGCGCCTGTCCCTCCACCTGCATCCAGATCAGCACCAGAAAGCTCACCAGCGGCAGCGCCGCAATCAAGGCTCCCAGCTGCGCATTGCGCCGGGCGATTTCCGACACCAGCACCACCACCGCGGCAGTGACCAGGTATTTCACGGCCAGAAACATCGGCATTCTCCTCTTGGTTCAGGCCCGCCAGCGCAGGCGGATCTGCTTCTCGACTTCCAGGATCACGAACATCAGCACCCCTAGGCCCAGCACCATCAGTGCCTCGTCCAACGGCACGGCCGTGGTGCCGAACACCTGCTGCATGAAGGGCAGATAGGTCAACGCCCCCTGCGCCAGCACGACCACCACGATGGCCGTCCACAGCACCGGCGTGCCTTTGAGCGAGCGCCAGGTGAGCGAGCTGCCATACAGATTGCGGATGAACAGCAAGTTGAAGATCTCCAGCACCACCAGGGTGTTCACGGCCAGGGTGCGGGCCAGCTCGATGCTCTGGCCGCGCTCGATGGCCACCGCGTAGATGCCGTAGACCCCGACGAGGAACAACAGGGACACGAAGCCGATCTGCCAGGCCAGCGCCGGCCCGATCAGGGACTCGCCTCGAGGGCGCGGCGGTCGCCGCATGGTGTTCTCCTCGGTGGGCTCGAAGGCCAGGGTCAGTCCCAGCGCCACGGTGGTCACCAGGTTCACCCAGAGAATCTGCACCGGCGTCACCGGGATACTCATGCCGAACAGGATGGCCACCACGATGGTGAAGCCTTCCCCCGCATTGGTGGGGATCTCCCAGCTGATCAGCTTGCGGATGTTGTCGTAGACGGTGCGGCCCTCGCG
>JALREE010000213.1 GCA_023256835.1 Pseudomonadales bacterium
GACTGAGGGCGTGCGAGCGTCCCGCGATCCCAGCCACCTACAAGCAGCAGATCATGAGCAAGATTCAGGCAATCAGGGGGATGAACGACATCCTCCCCGGCGAGACGCCGGTCTGGCAGTACCTAGAAGACACCGTGCAGCGTGTGCTGCAGCGCTACAGCTATCGCGAGCTGCGCTTTCCCGTGCTGGAACAGACGCAGCTGTTCAAGCGCTCGATTGGCGAAGTCACCGACATCGTCGAGAAAGAGATGTACAGCTTCGACGATCGCAATGGCGACAATCTCAGCCTGCGGCCGGAGGGCACGGCCGGCTGCGTGCGCGCGGCGGAGGAGCACGGCCTGCTCTACAACCAGCAGCAGCGGCTCTGGTACAAGGGTCCGATGTTCCGCTATGAGCGACCGCAGAAGGGGCGTTATCGGCAGTTTCACCAGATCGGGGTGGAAGCCTACGGCATGGCCGGACCCGACATCGACGCCGAGGTGATCCTGCTCTGCGCGCGCCTGTGGCAGGAACTGGGCCTGAGTGCCCACGTGCGTCTGGAGCTCAACAATATCGGCACCTCGGCCGACCGCAAGGCCTATGGCGAGGCGCTCGTCGCCTATCTGCGCCGGCATGAAGCCGCCCTGGACGAGGACAGCCGCCGGCGCCTGGGCAGCAATCCGCTGCGCATCCTCGACAGCAAAGTGCCGTCGACCCAGGCCATCCTGGAGGACGCACCGGTGCTCGCCGACTTCACCAGCGCCGAGACCTGCGAGCATTTCGCGGCCCTGCAGGCCCTGCTGAGTGCCGCCGGCGTCGACTTCACCGTCAACCCCCGTCTCGTGCGCGGCCTCGATTACTACAACAACATGGTGTTCGAATGGATCACCAGTGCGCTGGGAGCCCAGGGTACTGTGTGCGCCGGTGGTCGTTACGATGGCCTGGTGGCCCAGCTTGGGGGACGCGGGACTCCCGCCGTCGGCTTCGCCATGGGGGTTGAGCGGCTGGTCCTGCTGCTGCAGGAAACCGGCGCCCTCCCGGCCGCGCTCAAGCAGCAGCTGGACCTCTGCATCGTGGTGGGCGATGGCATTGGCGGTCAGGCCATGGTGCTGGCCGAGACCTTGCGCGATCGCCTGCCGGGGCTGCGTGTCCAGCTCAACTGCGGTGGCGGCAAGATCAGCAATCAGCTCAAGCGGGCCTTCAACATCGGCGCCACGCGGGCACTGGTTCTGGAGACGGCGGAGGACGGGCAGGTGCAGGCGCGGCTGCGTCATCTGCACGACGACTCGGCCCCGCAACTGCTGCGCTGCGACGAGGTGGCGGACGTGCTGCAGGGGCTGATTTCCGGCGCTTGACAGGGCAGGGCGGCTAATTCAGGATGCCCTACCCGGCGGCGCGGCAAGGCTCGCGGCTCGCGGCCGCCTGCAGATTCAGGCGGAGCAATTCAAGGTTTTTAGGCATATCAGGAGCAATACGTGGCTTTCAGTACCGAAGAAGAAGAGACCCTTGACTCCCTCAAGCGCTGGTGGAACGAGAGCGGCAAATCGCTGGCGCTGGGCGTTGTCATCTTTGCCGTGGGGTATCTGGGCTGGTCGCAGTGGCAGAACATGCAGACGGCGAGCACCGCCGAAGCGTCAGACCTGTTCGAGGAACTGGGCACCACCATCGTGCTTGGCCCTGGTGTGCCCGTGGCCGACGAGGCCCGCGCCCGGGCACAGACTCTGATCCAGCAGCTCAAGAGCGACTACGCCGATACCACCTACGCGCTGTATGGTGCTCTGTTCGGTGCGCGGCTGGCGGTCGATCAGAATGATCTCGCGACAGCGGAGACCGAGCTGCAGTGGCTGCTCGACAACACCCGTTCGGGGCCGTTCGGCGCCACGGATCCCTCTCTGATCATCACGGCCCAGCTGCGTCTGGCCCGTGTCATGCTTGCCCGCGGCGACGCCGAGCGTGCGCTGGCCTTGCTGGACAGCGTCACCCCGGGTGCCTTCGAGGCCGAGCATGCCGAGATCCGCGGTGATGTGCTCGTGGCACTGGGTCGCACTACCGAGGCGCAGGCCTCGTTCCAGGCGGCACAGCAGGCCGGCTCCACCAGCACCACTTTGCAGATGAAGCTCGACGATCTCGCTCTGGGCAGCTGAGGAACACCCCTTGATGAAAGCCACGCACTCTCCCAGGACGCCTCGCCCGCAAGACGCCAATCTCTGCGCCGCCGGCTTCCTGCGCCCCTTGGCACTGGGAGCCCTGCTGCTCAGTCTCTCTGCGTGCAGCCTGTTCGATTCGGTGGGCGGACTGTTCGGCGACGACGATGTCGAACCGCCGGCGGAGCTTGTCGAGTTCGAGCAGGAACTGCGCCTGAATCGGCGCTGGAGCGTGAACGTCGGCGACGGACAGGGCGACTTCTACAACACCTTGTCGCCAGCCATCGACCGTGAATTCATCTTTGCCGCTGCAGCCGACGGCACGGTGCTGTGCATCGAGCGCGCCACGGGCGATGTGGTCTGGCGCGAGCGTCTCGATGACGTCGAGATTTCCGGCGGTGTCGGTGCCTCTTCCGGCCTTGTTCTGGTGGGTACTCGCGAAGCCGAGGTCATCGCCCTGGATCAGATTTCCGGGCGTGAACTCTGGCGGACCACTGTGTCCAGTGAGGTCGTGTCCGCGCCGCAGACCAATGGCAGCATCGTGGTGCTGCAGACGGTCGACGGCAAGCTGGTGGGCCTGGATGCCGTCACGGGTGCACAGAGCTGGAT
Source organism: Pseudomonadales bacterium (assembly GCA_023256835.1). Taxonomy (GTDB): domain Bacteria; phylum Pseudomonadota; class Gammaproteobacteria; order Pseudomonadales; family Pseudohongiellaceae; genus UBA5078. Next base: position 2,733 of record JALREE010000213.1, read on the forward strand.
TTACGAAACCACCATCCCCGCGCTCACTCTGCGTGGCAGCAGCAAGCCGGTGATCGCCGGCAACAATGTCATTGCCGGCTTCGCCAATGGCATGGTCGCCTCCGTGAATGCCGCCAACGGATTCCTGCAGTGGGAAGAGCGCGTTGCCATTCCCCAGGGGCGCTACGACATCGAGCGCGTCATCGACGTCGACGGCGATCTTCTGCTGGTGGGCAACACCGTCTATGCCAGCAGTTACCAGGGCAATCTGATGGGCTTCGATGTGCAGACCGGCCGCATCGTCTGGGGCATCGAGGCCTCGAGCTATCACGGGCTGGCCCAGGGCTTCGGCAATCTGTACTACACCAATGACGACAGTCACGTGATCGCCCTGCGCAACAACACCGACGACGTGGTCTGGGAGAACAACAGTCTGCGTCTGCGTTCGGTGACGGCCCCCCGCACGCTGGGCAACTACATCGCAGTGGCCGATTTCGAAGGCTGGCTGCATCTGCTGTCCCAGGTGGACGGTCATTTCGTCAGCCGTGTCAATGTCGATGGTGACGGGGTGCGTGCGCCGCTCGTGACCGACAACGACACGATCTACGTCTTCGGCAACAGCGGTCGCCTGGCTGCCTATTCGATCCGCTGAGTGCGGCGCGCCCGATCAGGGACGCGACCCACGTGCAAGCAATGGGAAATTTATGAGACCAGTCCTGGCCCTCGTTGGCAGACCCAACGTCGGCAAATCCACACTCTTCAATCGACTGACCCGCAGCCGTGACGCCCTGGTGGCGGATCTGCCCGGGCTGACCCGGGACCGTCAATACGGCGAGGGCCGCATCGCCGATCGTCCCTTCATCGTCATCGACACCGGGGGCCTGTCCGGCCAGGAAGAGGGCATCGATTTCGAGATGGCGTCCCAGTCCCTGCTCGCCATCGAGGAAGCCGACTGTGTGCTGCTGCTGGTGGACGGGCGCGCGGGCCTGACCCCGGGCGATACCCATATCGTCGAGTACCTGCGCAAGCAGCAGAAGAATGTCTGCCTGGTCGTGAACAAGGTCGATGGCATCGACGAAGACGTGGCCATGGGCGATTTCTTCGGTCTGGGCATCCAGCGCGTTTATCCCATCACGGCCAGTCAGGGCCGCGGCGTGCGCAAGATGATTGACGCCGTGCTGGCCACCTTCCCGCAGGACGAACCGCTCACGCCTGCCGCCCAGTCGGGCATCAAGATCGCGATTTCCGGCCGCCCGAATGTGGGCAAGTCCACCTTGGTCAACCGCATGCTGGGCGAGGAGCGCGTCGTGGTGTATGACATGCCGGGCACCACCCGCGACAGTGTCTACATCCCCTTCGAGCGCCACGGCGAGCATTACACACTCATCGACACGGCAGGCATCCGACGTCGCGGCAAGACCACCGAGACCATCGAGAAATTCTCCGTGGTGAAGGCGTTGCAGGCCATCGAGGACGCCAACGTGGTGATCCTGATCATCGATGCCCGCACGGGCATCGTGGAGCAGGACCTGCATCTGCTGGGCTATGTGCTGGACGCCGGCCGGGCCCTGGTCATCGCGCTGAACAAATGGGATGGCATGGACCTGGAGCAGAAGGAGAAGGTCAAGTCCGACATCCGCCGTCGCTTCGCCTTTGTCGACTTTGCCAAGATTCACTTCATATCCGCCCTGCACGGCACCGGCGTGGGGGATCTTTACGAATCCATTCATGGTGCCTACGAGGCAGCACAGCGCACGCTGACCACCAGCATCCTGACCCAGGTGCTGGAAGCCGCCGTGGAAGAGCACGCGCCACCCATCGTGGACGGCCGTCGCATCAAGTTGCGCTACGCGCACGCGGGAGGCCATAATCCCCCCATCATCGTGATTCACGGCAAGCAGACGGACAAGATTCCCGACAGCTACAGCCGCTACCTCGAGAAGACTTTCCGCAAGATCCTGCGTCTGGAAGGCACCCCGATTCGGATTCAGTACCGCAGTGACGAGAACCCCTTCGTGCGACACGAAAAGGATCTGACCCAGCAACAGGTCGCGCAGAAGCGCCGCATCAAGAAGAATCGCAAGACACCCCGCAGCTGACGGGGCGATGTTCCGGAGCAGTATCGTCTATCACAGCGGGGGAGCAGGCATGCGCGGAGCAGGACAACAGGCAGTGATGCTGGCCTTTCTGACGCTGCTCATGGCATGCACTTCCGCCACTGATTCTCCCCTGCATCACCCGTCGGGCGCAGGGGCCTGGATTCCTCCACCGCAGACCCCCTTCGCCGACTACATCCGCCAGAACGAGGAGCGCATCCGCCAGGCGCTCACCACGCATCACTATGCCGCGCAGCCAGAACCCTTCGGGCCGGGCTATCCCCTGGAGCGTGCCGTGGCCATGCGGGCGCCCTATGAACTGCGCAATGCGGCAGCCCCATGCCCTCAGGAGGCCGCGCGGCCTGGCTTTCTCCTGATTCATGGCCTCACGGATTCGCCCTATCTGTTGCGGGGTGTCGCCGAATCCCTGCTGCAGGCCTTTCCCTGTGCCCTGCTGCGCGGGGTGTTGCTGCCCGGGCATGGCACTGTGCCGGGGGACTCCCTCGACATGCGCCATGAGGACTGGCTGCGCGTGACCGAGTACGGCGTCGATAGTTTTCGCGGGGAGGTCGATGGCCTCTACCTGGTGGGCTTCTCCACAGGGACCTCGCTTTCCGTGCGCTACGCTGACGCGCATCGGGACGATGCGCTGCTGCGCGGCCTGCTCATGCTCTCGCCGGCGCTGGCCGCCCGCAGCGAGTCGGCCTGGCTCTCGCCGTATGCGCGCTGGTTCAGCCGATGGCTGGGTCGGGATGCCGAACGCGACGCGGCCCGTTACGAGTCCTTCTCGATGAATGCGGGTGCCGAGTTCTACCTGCTGACGCGCGACCTGAGCGATCCGGACTTTCCCCCGTTGCAGCTGCCGGTGTTCATGGCAGGCAGCGGGGATGACACCACGGTGAACATGGAAGTGGCCCGCGAGTTCTTCTGCAGCAAGACACCCGCGCAGTCGCGCCGCATGCTCTGGTACAGCGCGCAGGCCACGGGCAGCACGCCGGCGGTGACCTGCGAAGGACTGCAGGTGGTGCCGGCCGAAGCGCCGGAGCAGCGCGTCTACAGTCTGTCCCATACCGCCATTTCCGTCCCGCCCACCGACCCGCATTACGGTCTGGATGGTGACTTCGCTCTCTGCGGGCACTTCCGCGACGCGGACTACGAGACTTGTCGCCACGACCCGACGGCCACCGTCTACGGCGAGCGCAATCTGGGGGAGGGAGGGCGTTACGAAGGGCGATTGGTGCGCCGTGGCTCCTTCAACCCGCATTACGAGGCCATGCTCGCGGACATGGTGTGCTTCATTCAGGGCACGTGCTGATGGAAGCCCTCTACTTTTCGCCGATGCTGCTGGGCGTCAACTTGATCCTCGCCGTGGCGATTGCGGCCACCGCCCTGTGGTTCATGGCGCGTCCGCTGCCTGGACCCGCCTACTGGATGACAGGCGCCTGGCTGCTGGTGTCGGGTGTGCTGCTGTTCTTCCTGTTCGTGCTGACTCGCAACCCGGTTGTCAACGTGGTGGCCAATACCCTGCAGCTCACGGGCGAGGCCGTGCTGCTGCTGGGCATCTTCCGCTTTCTCGGGCGCCCGCTGCCCTGGTGGATCGTGCCCGGCAGCGCCGGCCTGATCATCCTCGTCAACACGCACTACTGGCTCACCAGCGGCAACTCCGACTTCCTGATGATGATCTACTCGCTGATCGCCGGTCTGCTGCCCTTGCAGGCGGTGTACGTGCTGATGTGCGTGCGCGAGGAACCCGCCACGCGCCCCGCGCGCCTGCTGGTGGGAATCTGCCTTGCGCTGTACTCCCTGGTCACACTCGCCCGGGCGTGGTTCTCCGGACAAGGCTGGCTGCAGGCGCAACCCTATGTGCAGCCTTTCGAGTCCTTCAGTTACCTGCTGCCCTACAACTTCGCGATCCCGGCCCTGGTGATGGGCTTCATCGGCATGGTGCTGATGAGCATGCAGCGCATCCTGGCCGCCAGTCGCGCCAACGCCGAGCAGGCCCGGCAGAATGTCCTGCGCTTCGAGCGACTGCTGAACGTGAGCAGCGCTGGCATCGCCGTGATCAAGGACGGCCACCTGACGGACGCCAATGTGCAGCTGGAAGCGCTGACTGGCCGCAGCCGCGAGCACCTTCTGGGGCTGAGCGTCGAGGAGCTGTTTCCCCGTCGCGCGCGGGGCAATCTGCCCATGCTTCTGCACCAGGCTGACGGCTCTCTGGTGGATATCGACATCCGCCGGCAGGACGGCAGCAGCTTCCCCGGGGAAGTGCGCATCATTCCCTTGAACGAGGAGGGCCCCGGGGATGTGGTGGTGGAACTGCGCGACATCAGTCATCGCCGGGAACTGGAAGAGGAACTCAAGTGACTGGCGACCGTCGACCCGCTGACCGGGGCGCTCAACCGCCGCTCCTTCGGCGAGCTGTTCGCGCGCAGTCTGAAGCAGACGCTGCGGCAGCGCTCTCCGCTGTGTCTGGCCGTGCTCGACCTGGACCACTTCAAGATCATCAACGATGTGCAGGGCCATCAGGCTGGGGATGACGCCCTGCGCCAGTTCAGCCAGATGTGCCTGCGCGAGGCCCGTGCCACTGACATTTTCGCCCGTTTCGGCGGCGAGGAATTCGTGCTGGTGTTGCCGGATACCGACATCGACGGTGCCAGGATCATCCTGCAGCGCCTGCTCGATGGCGCCGCGCGCCTGTCCATGTGGGGGGGCACGCGGAGCCTTCAATTGCCAGGTCAGTGCCGGTGTCGCCGCGCTGCGCGAGGGTGACAGCCTGGACAGCCTGCTGCAGCGGGCCGACCGGGCGCTCTACACGGCCAAGGACAAGGGCCGCAACCGTGTGGAAGTGGCCGACTAGTCCGGCGTCTGCTCGCGCAGCACCATGTGCGGCTTGCAGGCAATGTAGTGGCGGCGGAAGGTCTCAAAATAGGTCTCCAGGGCCTGCGCGGCAGG
>JALREE010000265.1 GCA_023256835.1 Pseudomonadales bacterium
TGGGTGCGACGACGATCGTCACCGGTGTTCTTGCGCAGCTCGATGAATTCCTCGATGTCCAGGTGCCAGGTTTCCAGGTAGGCACACACGGCGCCCTTGCGCTTGCCGCCCTGGTTCACGGCCACGGCGGTGTCGTTGACCACCTTGAGGAAGGGCACGACGCCCTGGGACTTGCCGTTGGTGCCGGTGATGTGGGCACCCAGGGCGCGCACCGGTGTCCAGTCATTGCCCAGACCGCCGGCCCACTTGGACAGCATGGCGTTGTCGCGGATGGCGCTGTAGATGCCGAACAGATCGTCCGGCACCGTGGTCAGGAAGCAGGACGAGAGCTGCGGACGCAGGGTGCCGGAGTTGAACAGCTGCGGCGTGCTGGTCATGTAGTCGAAGCTGGAGATCAGGTTGTAGAACTCGATCGCACGCTCCTCACGGTTCTCTTCGCGCATGGCCAGACCCATGGCGACGCGCATGAAGAACACCTGGGGCAGTTCGAAGCGGGTGTCGCCGCTGTGGATGAAATAGCGGTCGTACAGGGTCTGCAGGCCGAGATAGGTGAACTGGTTGTCGCGGTCGGCCTTGAGAGCCTCGCCCAGCACGTCCAGATCGAAGCTCAGCAGTTCCGGGTCGAGCAGGCCCAGCTCCACGCCCTTCTGCACGTAGGGGCGCAGGGTCATGGCGTAGCGGTAGTGCATCTCGCCCTGGGTGGCGCTGTCGGCCAGGCCCAGGAAGCTCAGGGCCTCGGAGCGCAGGGTGTCGAGCAGCAGGCGGGCGGAGACGTAGGAGTAGTTCGGGTCCTTCTCCACCATGGTGCGGGCGGTCATCACCGAGGAGGTGCGCACATCCTGGATGCGCACACCCGGGTAGAGGTTCTTGATGGTCTCGGCGTAGATCTCGTCGGCGCTGACATATTCCAGCCCCTCGCAGGCCTCGTCGATCACGGTGCGCAGGCGCTGGGTGTCCAGCGGGCCCTGGGTGCCGTCGGCGTAGGTCACGGTGATGGCGGGGTTGGTCTCCTGCTCGCGGGCACGCTGCTGCTCACGCACGCGGGCGCGCTCGGCACGGTAGATCACGTAGCTGCGGGCGACCTTGTGCTCGCCGGTGCGCATCAGCGCCAGCTCGACCTGGTCCTGGATGTCCTCGATGTGGATGGTGCCGCCGGAAGGCATGCGGCGACGAAAGATCGTGGTGATCTGCTTGCCCAGCTTGGTCACGGTCTCATGCACGCGTGAGGACGCCGCAGCGGTTCCCCCTTCCACGGCCAGATAGGCCTTGGTGATGGCGACCACCACCTTGGATTCGTCGTAGCCGACCACGGCACCGTTGCGCTTGATGACGCGCAGCTGACCGGGTGCGGTGGCCGAGGCGGGAGCGGCTTTCTGCTGCGCGGCGGCCTGGGCCGAGGAGGAAGAACTGGATTGACTGTAGAGATCGGTCTGCATGAGGTTCTCCATGATGTTGTTATGGCTGTCCGGGCGAATAGTGAGTGCGAAGGCGATCCCGGAGAGTGTGTCGTGGCCCTGAATTCCGCCTGTGAGGACAGGCATCAACGTGCATTCTGACGCGAGAGTCGAGAGGGCTGGAAAGGCCCTCGACTACTACATATGGGGTATTTTTTCGTCAGAGCCACAAGATAGTGCGCTCCCTGGGGGATTGCAAGGCCTTTTTGTGTGCACAAGCTGTGGGTAAATTGTGCATGGAGAACGTGGATCGCAGGGGTGGGCGATCAGGGTCGTGCAAGACCCAGATCGCCGCTGATGGAACGCAGCTCGATCAGTCCGCTGCCTTGTCCCAGCGTCAGGTGCAGGCTCTTGCGGGGGCCGAAACGCTCCCGGCTCGGCGTCTGCTCACTCAGTCCGTTGCTGATCTCGCCGCTGTGGGTTTCCAGGGCGACGCGGCCATCAAGATCGCCGTCCAGCGTGATCTGCAGGTCTCCGCTGACACTGCTGCCGCGAATCTGTGGACGGGCGGATTGCGCCACGGTGACGACGAGGTCGCCATTGACGGTGTCCAGGGTCAGCTGTGCCGTGCCCTGCAGCTGCAGTTCGGCGTCGCCGTTGACACTTTCCAGCGTGACTTCCTCTGCAGTGCTGGCGGCCCGAATGCGGCCATTCACGCTGCCATAGGCCACGCGACCGCTGGAACCGCTGTCCTCGATCTCGCCATTGACCGTGCGCAGGGACACCACGCCCTCCAGGCCGGCGCTCTGGATGCTGCCGTTGACGCTCGACAGAGTCACCCGCTCGCTCAGGTCACTGGCCTCGATGCGACCGTTCACCGAGTTGACCTCGCTGCCGCCGGCAATGCCCGTCACGATCACGCGCGTGCTGACCCCATGGAATTCCAGGGTGGCACCGGCAGGCAGTTCAATGTCCAGATCGGACGGCATGTCGACGTCGCCACCGTTCCCCCAGCGCCCGGCCGAGCGGGGCAGATCCACGGAGAAACGGGTCGATCCGCCGGAGGACTCCAGGCTGAAGCCCTCGGCTTCTTCGTCCAGCGTGCCGCGCACACGGAATTCATTCTGTGGCGAGGGCCGGATCCGCACTTCGCCACGCATGACATCCACCAGAACGCGTTCATTGGGCGCCACCGTGCGGGTCTCGTCGATGGGTTCCTGCGCGCCGGCAGTGCCGACGCCGACAAGGAGCAGGGACAGGGCAAGGCGGGGGAGCAGGCGCAGTGTGATCATCGTGGATCTCCAGGGGGTCAGTAGTAGCGTTCGAAACGCCCGGCTGTCTGAATGGCCTGGCGCAACGCCTGCAGGCGTTCACGGTGCAGGCGTTCCAGCTGCGCGAGCAGGTAGGGATCGTCAGGGAAGTCGACCAGGGCGGCATGCACCTGCGCGATGGCGGTGTCCCATTCATGGCCCTGCGACAGGTAGGCCAGTCCGGGGATGCCGGCGGCACTGGTGCGGGCGGTCTCGTAGGCGGCCTGCCACTGGGCGTGCAGCGTGTCCGCCGCGTCCGACACCGGGTTCCGCGCGTTGTCCGACTCCAGGGGCAGGCGCCATGGGCTGAGCCACACGGCGGCAAGCACGGCGGCAGCCACCCAGAGACTCGTCTGCCCGCGCCAGTGCTGCTGTCGCTGAGCAGGCAGACGAGCCGCCATCGCGGGCCACAGATCCCGTGCCGGCGCCAGTTCGCGGGGCAGAGCACGCACTGCCTTGTCCAGTGCCTCGTCCCGCGCCTCGTCTGAGACGGTGTCTTGTCCGGGGTGTTCATGCATCGCGCAGTATCTCCTTCAGCAAGCTGCGGGCGCGGTGGTAATGGGCGCGGGAAGAGCCCTCGGCAATGCCCAGCAGTCCCGCGATTTCCTGATGCGTGTGACCTTCCAGGGCAAACAGCACGAACACGGCGCGGGCCTGGGCCGGCAGCGCCGCGATGGCGCGTTCGGTGTCTTTCTCGTGCGGCACGATTCGCGTGTCCGGCACGCTGTCCAGGTCGTGCGCGTCAAGCAGCCGCGTGCCACGTTCACGCCGCCACAGATCGATCGCGCAGCGCGTGGCGATGCTGTGGACCCAGGTGCCGAAGCTGCTTTCGTGGCGGAATCCGGGCAACTGCTGCCACACCTTCAGGAACGTCTCCTGACAGGCGTCCTCGGCACGGGCATCCTCGGCCAGCAGACGTCGGCAGACGGTGTAGGCAGGGCCGATGAACTGGCGATGCAGCGCTCGGAACGCGTCGACATCGCCGGCCTGGGCGGCGCGAATCAGATTGCTGGCGTCTTCGGACATGGCCTTCCCGTGCATGCTGTTGCTCAATGAGACGCAGCATGCCGGGAAAACGTTTAGAGCGGGGAGGAAAAACGCTGCGGCGTCAGTGCCTTGTCGCGCCGGCGGCCACGGGTTGCTGCAGGCTGGCCTGCAGCCGTTCGATGCTGCCGGGCAGTTCGGCGAAGGCTACCGGGGCGCTGAACTCGTAGCCCTGCTGCGCGCTGCAGTGATGATGCAGCAGGAAGTCGCTCTGCTCGGCGGTTTCCACGCCTTCTGCGACCACCGTCAGCTCGAGTTGTCGGCCCAGGGCGATCACGGCCGTGGTGATGGCGCGGTCGCGGGAACTCTCCAGCAGATTGTGCACGAAGGAGCGGTCCACCTTGAGCTTGTTGACCGGCAGGCCGCTGAGCGTGCCCAGCGAGGAGTGGCCGGTGCCGAAGTCGTCGATGGCGATGCCGACGCCCAGCGCCTTGAGTTGCTGCAGGATGCCCGTGGCCTGGGCGATGTCTTCCATCAACATGGCTTCGGTGATTTCCAGTTCCAGCCAGCGGGCTGCGAGGCCCGTCTGCGCCAGGATGCGCTCGATTCAGGGGATCAGGCCCGGGTCACGGAATTGCTGGGCCGACAGATTCACCGACACGGTCTGCGCGTCGAAGCCCAGTTGCTGCAGTTCCCGCAACTGCTGGCAGGCCTTGCGCAGGACGATCTCGCCCAGGGCCACGATCAGCCCGCTCTGCTCCGCCACGCTCAGGAAGCTGGCGGGCAGACGTTCACCATCGGCATGCTGCCAGCGCGCCAGCGCCTCGAAGCCGGTGATGCGGTGCTCGCGCAGATCCACCAGCGGCTGGAAATGCACCACGAACTGCTCCTCGCGGATCGCCTGCCGCAGTTGTTCCTCCAGGCTCTGACGGGCACCGATGCGCTGCTGCATGGCGGCGGAGAAGTACTGGGCGTTGTTGCGGCCAAGTTCCTTGGCGCGGTACATCGCGAGATCGGCATTGCGCAGCAGCAGGTCGCCGGACATGCCGTCGTCCGGCGCCACGGTGATGCCGATGCTGGCGCCGATGCGGACCTCGCCGTCACGCAGGGTCACCGGTTCGTCAAGCGCGGCCAGGATCTTGCGGGCCACCACGGCCGCTGCATGGGAGTCACGCTGATGGCTCAGCAGCACGATGAACTCGTCGCCGCCCAGGCGTGCCACGATGTCCTCGTCGCGCACATGGCGCAGCGCCTGTTCCAGACGGTCGCTGAACATGCGGCGATTTTCCAGGCCGGTGAGAGGGTCGAAGTAGGCAAGTCGTTCCAGCTGGTTGTGCAGCTCGCGCTGCTGGCTGGTGTCCTCGATGCCGAACACGATGTGGGTGAGCCGGCCCCTGTCATCCAGCACTGGCGCGGCCGAGACGGCCTGCCAGAAACGCTCGCCATTGCGCCGGGTGCTGGGCATGGTGAGCGACCAGGCCTCGCCGCGCGACAGGCGTTCCTGCAGGCTGCAGTCCTGTTGATCGCGCAGGCTGGTATTGCTGACCAGTTCGCTGACACTGCCCAGCAGCTGCTCGCGGCTGTCGCCGATGATCTGGGCCAGGCGGGGATTGACGTACTCGATGCGACCGCTCGCGTCAGTGATCATCACGGCGCCATGACTCTGTTCCATGGCCGTGGTCAGCAGGCGCATGGACTGATCGGCCAGATGCTGGCGCGCCAGCATGAACAGGCTCAGGCCGACCGTGAGGATCATCAGTCCGGTGGTGAGGGCTTCGGAGAACAGCAGGGTGTCGCGGTTCTGGGCGAGGGCGGCCCGATAGGCGAACCAGACGCTGGCGAGCGCGGCTGCCAGCGCTGCCGCGCAGATCAGGACGGCCAGCAGGCGATTGTGACGCTTGGCAAAGCTGCCCTGATCGGCCGACCTGTTCATGAGGCTGCGCTGCCCTTGCTCTAGTGCTTGCTCAGGAATTCCAGCAGCGCTTTCTTGGTGTGCAGGCGGTTTTCCGCTTCATCCCAGATTACGGAGTCAGGCGCATCCATCACCTCGGCCGAGACTTCCTCGCCGCGATGGGCCGGCAGGCAATGCATGAAGAGTACATCGCTGGCGGCGTGGGACAGCAGTTCGTCATTGATCTGGAAGCCGGCGAACTGCTGCAGGCGCTTCTCGCGCTCGTCCTCGTGACCCATGGAGGTCCAGACATCGGTGGCCACCAGATGGGCGCCGCGCACGGCCTCCACCGGGTTGCGCACGATCTGCACGCGGGAGCGCGAACGCTCCAGCAGCCAGGCGTCGGGCTCGAAGCCCTGGGGGCAGGCGATGCGCAGCTCGAAGTCGAACTGCTCCGCCGCATTGATGTAGGACTGACACATGTTGTGGCCATCGCCGACCCAGGCCACGGTCTTGCCCTGGATGTCGCCGCGGTGTTCGAAGAAAGTCTGCATGTCAGCCAGCAGCTGACAGGGATGGAAGTCGTCAGACAGCGCATTGATGACCGGCACGCGGGAATGCTGCGCGAAGACTTCAAGCTTGCGGTGATCGAAGGTGCGAATGGTGATGAAGTCCACCATGCGCGAGAGCACCTTTGCCGTGTCCTCCAGCGGTTCGCCCCGGCCAAGCTGGGTATCGCTGTTGGCAAGGAACAGGCTGCTGCCGCCCAGCTGCGTCATGGCCACTTCGAAGGCGACGCGCGTGCGGGTGGAGGCCTTTTCGAAGATCATGGCCAGGGTCTTGTGCTGCAGGGTGTCTTCGCGCAGGTCGGGGCTGTTTTTGAGCGCGATCGCAAGCTGGATGATCGCGTGAAGTTCGGCCTTCTCGAGATCCATCAAAGTCAAAAAATGTCGGGTTGCCATTGTCAAGGGTTCTTGTGTGGTCTGTATCGCGGTCTGTGCTGGTCGAACGGCCTGACGCGATTTTCAGGCATGAGCCGGGCCCGAAGTCGTCAGTGCGCGGAGAGGAGCTGAGTTACGCAAACGCGTTGCGGGCACGGATGAACCGCCGGGGCAGGCTCGAAAAATCTTTTAAATTCAGAGTCAAACGTGCACTTTTGAACACTGTCTGATCTGGCCGGTATCTTATACGAGTTTGTGAGGGCGAGGCAAACGGGGGGTAGAGAAGGCATTGTCGGCGTGAATATTCGCGCCGCCTTCGTGTAGAATGCCGCCACGTCACCGACCACCAGGCAGCTCGTGCCAGCCCTTGCGCAGCCCGACTTGCCGGTTGTTCCCATCAGCCAGAAACGCGAGCAGCAGCCCTATGAACATCGAAGACACCATCCGGGATCAGATCAAGTCCAACAGCATTCTGCTCTACATGAAGGGCAGTCCTGACCAGCCGCAGTGCGGGTTTTCCGCCCAGACCGTGCGCTGTCTGATGTCCTGCGGCAAGCGCTTCGCGTTCGTGGATGTGCTGGCCAATCCGGAGATCCGCGCCACGCTGCCCGCCATCGCCAACTGGCCCACCTTCCCGCAGCTGTATGTCGACGGCGAACTGGTCGGCGGCTGTGACATCGTCACCGACCTCTTCGAAAGCGGCGAACTGCAGAAGCTCATCGACGGCGCAGGTCAGGGCCAGACGGCCTGATGCGCGGCGGCCGGCGTCTCAGGGCGCCGGCCATCCCCCCAGACTCTTCCACTTGTTGACGATCGTGCAGAACAGCTGCGCGGTCTTCTCCGCATCGTATTTCGCGGAATGTGCCTCACTGTTGCTGAACTCGATGCCCGCCGCCTCGCAGGCACGGGCGAGCACCGTCTGCCCGTAAGCCAGTCCACTGAGCGTGGCCGTGTCGAAGCTCGAGAACGGGTGGAACGGATTGCGTTTGATGTCATGGCGTGCCACCGCCGCATTGATGAAACCGTGGTCGAAGTGCGCATTGTGCGCCACCAGGATCGCGCGCTTGCA
>JALREE010000273.1 GCA_023256835.1 Pseudomonadales bacterium
GACCTCGCGCAGCAACTCGCGGAGCGCCTGAACCAGGCCGGCATCGAGGTGCTGGAGGCCCGCATCAGCCACCTGGCCTACGCGCCCGAGATCGCCGGCGCGATGCTGCAGCGCCAGCAGGCCGGAGCCATCATCAGCGCCCGCGAGCGCCTGGTGGACGGGGCCGTGGGCATGGTGCAGCAGGCGCTTGATTCCCTCAGCGCCAAGGGCGTGGTGGAACTGGACAACGAGCGCCGCGCCCAGATGGTCAGCAATCTGCTGGTGGTGCTGTGCTCTGACAGGGCCACCCAGCCGGTGGTGAACGCGGGCAGTCTGTACTGATGAGTGAACGCAAGTCCTACCCTCTACGCATCAATCCTGCCGTGCTGGAGGCCATGCAGCGCTGGGCCGACGACGATCTGCGCTCGTTGAACGGGCAGATCGAGTACGTGCTGCGCGAGTCGCTGCGGCGGGAGGGGCGCTTGCGCAGTGCGGCGCCGGGGGAGGGAGGCAATGAGTTACCGCCCCCTGATTGACTCCAGCCCCTCCCCCAGCGTCTGCGCAAACTGCAGCACTCCGGGGATGGGCAGCACCCCCGCGCGGGCCAGGGTCTTGAGCGGCTGGAACTGCAAGTCGGTCAGGACCAGTTGTGTGCCGCTCACCCGGCAACGCTCCATCAGTCGCTCCAGCGCCGCCAGGCCGCCGGCATCCAGAATCGGCACGCCGTCGAGATAAAGCACAATCCCTTTGCGCGCGCCGCAGCCCGCAGCGATTTCCCCGAAGACACGATCGGCCGCGGCGAAGAACAGCGGGCCGCTGATCTTCAGAATGCACCACCCCGACGGGGGCGGCTCGCTCACCAGGCGGCGATTCTCGCTGATGTCCGCCACGCGGGTCATGTCGGCGATCTCCTTCATGAACAGCAGCGCTGCGAGCACCATGCCGGTGCCGATGGCGATCACCATGTCGAACACCACCGTCAACTTGAAGCAGGTCAGGAACACCAGCACATCGCTGCCTGGCGCCGTGCGCAGCAGATGCACCGCCTTGGGCGCCTCGCTCATGTTCCAGGCCACCATCAGCAGCAGCGCGGCCATGCCGGCCATGGGCAGGTAGCTGAGCAGCCGGCTCAGGGCTACCAGCGCCAGCAGCACCACCAGCGCATGTATCATGGCGGCCACCGGGCTCTGGGCGCCGGCGCGCAGGTTCGCCGCCGAGCGGGCGATGGCTGCGGTGGCGGTGATGCCGCCGAAGAAGGGCGCGACGATGTTGCCGAGGCCCTGACCCAGCAGTTCGCTGTTGGCGCTGTGGCGCTTGCCGCTCATGCCGTCGAGCACCACGGCGCAGAGCAGGGATTCGATGGCGCCTAGCATGGCCATGGCAAGAGCGGCCGGCAGCAGCGCCTGCACTGCCTGCCAGCTCCATAGAGTCGGCTCTCCTCCCGCGCCTTCGCGCAGCCAGGGCCATTGCAGCTCGGGCAGCACGGGCGGAATGCCGGCGCCCGCGCTGCCATCCATCAGTGTGTAGCTGAAGCGCAAGCCGATGGTCTACACCGGTTGTCCCGCACCTGCCAGCAGCAGGGCGTCGACACTTGCCAGCAGGACCGCCGGCAGGTACGCCGGCACCGGCGAGCGCAGACGCGGCCACAGCGGCATCACCGCTAGTGTCAGCGCCGCTACAGCGACACTCGGCAGATGCACCGCCCCGGCTTGTTCGGCGAGCACCTGCAGCTTGTCGATGAAATGCTCGGGCATCACCCCAATGGGCAGACCGAACAGGTCCTTCAGCTGCAGCGTCACGATCACCACCGCGATGCCGGCGGTGAAGCCCAGCACCACCGACTCCGGAATGTATTGAATCAGCCGTCCCAGCCGCAGCAGCGCCATGCCCACCAGGATGACGCCGCACATCATCGTGGCCACGAGCAGGCCGCCCAGGCCCCAGGACTGGGCGATGGGGTAGAGAATGACGACAAAGGCCGCCGTGGAGCCGGACACGCTGTAGCGCGAACCTCCGGCCAGGGCGATCAGGAAGCCGGCGATGATGGCGGTGTAGAGGCCGTACTGCGGCGCGACGCCACTGGCGATGGCCAGCGCCATGGCCAGCGGGATGGCGATGATGCCGACAGTGAGTCCCGCCAGGGCATCCTGGCCGAAGCGCTGCCGGGTATAGGGCTCGCGCAGCACACTTTCGCGCAGGGCGTAGGCGAACTGCAGGGAAAACAGATGACGACGGCTGGGCATGCGCGTGCCTCTTCAGACCAGGGTGGCGGCGATTGTACGCCCGGGCGCTGCCGGGCGGGGGATGACCCTGATCAGTCGGGGTCGTGATCCCGGGTTTCCTGGTCGAGCGCGCCCATCCTCTCGCGCCTGCTCAGGGCTCCGAGAGCAGCAGCAGGCCGCTGAGCGTCTCGCGGCCGCGCTGCAAAAAGACGAACACGTCGTCGTGGACATCGCCATTGAGACTGGCCACCTGCAACTCACCGTTGCGCATGGCGACAGGCAGACTGAGGCGGTGCTCGGGTGTGCGCCCCTCGACCCGGCGCAGTTCGCTGTTCTGCTCGATCTCGAATTCGTCGATGAAGCGACGGATGTCGATCTCGTACTCGTTGCGGCTGCGGCTGTAGTTCAGCGACGCCAGGAACTGATCCTCCGGCTCCTGGGGCGGCGGGTCCATGCTGCCCATGAACACCTGCACTTGATCCTCCAGCAGGACCAGCAGGTCGCGGGTAGATTCCACCCCGCCGATCTGCGCGATGGTCGTGGGCAGGATCGTCGCCTCTTCCAGTGCCCGCGCCTGCTCGCGAATGTCCACGGCAGAGCTGAGCATGCGCACGGCGGAGGGGAATTTCAGCGCTACCGTCAGCTGGCGCGACGGCCGACGGGCAAAGCTGTCGCCTTCGTTGGGGTAGACGAAGGCCTCGACATTGACGGAGCCGGCGATGGCCAGCCACAGGAACAGATCGCCCACCGAGATCGACTCCACGCGCCACAGCCACAGATCGGGCCGGCCGTCCTCGTTCTCGTCGTGCAGAAAGGTGGTGAGCACATTGCCGCTGGAGCGCAGCACCTGGCGCGGCTGACTGAAGTCCATGCCGGTGGCGGTGCCCGGGAAGAGCGAGACCTTGCCGCCCTCGCGCAGCACGAAGTCATCGATGCCGTCGCCATCGACATCCTGCAGCAGCTCCTCGTGGGTCAGAGCCAGCATGCCGGTGAGATTGGAGAAATCGAGCTGGTCGAAGTCGAAATTGCCCAGGCGTTCCCGAATCTCCAGGCGGTCGACGAAATAGCTCGGCGTCTGCGGGAAGTAGTCGCCACTGCCGCTGGCCAGGAATACATCGAAGCGCTCCTCAGTTTCCGAGATCAGGTCGGGCCGGCCATCGCTGTTCACATCGCGCAGTGCCACCAGCGGGATGCGCAGGGCCTGGCCGACGTCGCGCTCGATGCCCTGGCGCACGAAAAGATTGGTGCGTATCTGCATGTCCGACTGCACCGCCAGCGGGGGCTGGTAGCTGGCGTCGGCATTGCGGATGTAGAACTGCAGCGTGCCGGCGCCGGGGATGATCAGATCGTCCAGACCATCCGAATTCATGTCACGGGAGAAGTGCAGGCGGTTCACCCCCGCGCCTGCAAAGGCACTGAGCCCGCCCAGCACTTCGATGGGAGCGGCGAACTGGCGCTCGCGAATCGGCCACTGCAGCACGCGGTTGCCGTCCACCAGCGCCAGCAGGGAGAAGCTGCTCGCGCCACTGGCATCCGGGTAGTTCTCGCTCAGCTCCCAGCCGATGCTGCTGCCCTCCAGTGTGATGGCCGTGTCCGCAGTGGCGAAATCAAAGCCACCGCCCGCCGCCGTGCGCTGGAAGTAAAGGCTGAAGCGCGACGGGGCCACGGCCAGTACATCGGTCAGACCGTCCTTGTCCGCATCCACCAGCAACAGACGCTCGGTGTCGGCCGGGAGTGTGAAGGGCAGGCTGCGATAGCCTGGCAGCGTGTCGCCCTCCTGCGCCAGCACCATGGGGGGCAGAGACAATGCCAACAGCAGGGCCGGCAGCAGGCGGGTCAGCAGCGTCATGGTGTCGATACCAGCAGGGTCATGGCGGTGGAGTGATACAGCAGCAGATCGGCCACGCCGTCGCCGTTCATGTCCTGCACATCGAAGCGCAGCACCGCTCGGGTGGGCACGTACTGCCAGAAGGGCGTTGCGGCGAACTGCAATCCGGCGTCGATGGCGCGGGCCGTCAGCGTGCCGTCGGGGGCCAGGGCGATGGCGTCGCGACGGCCGTCGCCATCCAGGTCGGTCTGCAGGTCGATCTGCTCGGACAGGCCGCGCACGGCCTCGGCGGAGAAGTTCTCGTCGAGTCGGAACGCCGGTCTCGCGCTGAAGACTTCGCCGGGGGTGCTGCCAGCGGCGTACAGCAGCTGCGAGCGCACGATGCTGGCATTGCGCACCGCATTGACCACGGGAATCGTGTAATAGCTGATGCTCAGCGCGGGCCGCGCGTCCCCGGCGATGTCGGTGACGCTCAGAGTCAGGTCGTAGCCGGAGAAGCGCATGACCTGGTCCGGCTGGTCGAGGCGGAAACTGCCGTTCTTGTTGAGGTAGAACTGCACCGTCCACTCGTTGGAATTGTCGACTGTGCGCAGCACATCCTGGCGGCCATCGCCGTTGACGTCCAGCAGGCGGATGTCGCCCCGTGTATCGATGGGTCCGCGCCAGTCCGGCGTGGCCGCGAAGCCGCCGTCGGCTCTCTGCTGCAGGATGTTGATCTGGCCGTAGAGGTCATTGCCGATGTTCATGAACACGATGTCCTGCAGGGCGTCGTCGTTCATGCGGGCGGCCACCGCCGCCGGCTGCCAGTGCTCGGCCTCCAGCAGCGTGGTGGTGTCGCTGTCCTGCCAGGACGACAGGAAGCCCTCGAAGGCACTCGCCCCCAGCGCGCGCACATTGAGCACGATGCCCTGGCGCTCGTTGATCGCCAGTTGCGTGTCGAGCCGCGCGCCGCCCAGCGGCACCTCGCCCGGGTCCAGTTCCTGATTGATCGTGCTGAAGCGGTGCGCGAGAGTGAACTGCTCGTCCGGCCCCCCCAGGAACAGGCCATAGTCGTCGCGGCCCGGCAGCAGCAGGTCGGCATGGCCGTCGCCGTTCATGTCCGGCAGGCCGGGCAGGTAGAGCACGCGGCGGCGGTCGGGCACCGAGGCGGCCAGCGGCCAGTCGAACAACGGGCGCAGATTGTCGGTGTAGCTGGCAATGGCGGAGGAGAGACTGAACACGCCGGTGCCCGCGAACAGCAGCAGCTCGCGGCCGGGCTCCGGGCGCAGGTCGGCCAGTGCGAAGGCGATGATCTCGGGCTTGATCTCCACGCGGCGCGAGGGCTCGGCCGGGAAGTGGCCGCCGGCGTCCTGCAGATAGATCAGCAGCTCGCGTCCGGCCTCCGCGCTCCAGTGCGGCACGATCAGGTCCAGACGGGCGTCGCCGTCCATGTCCTCGCGCAGCACATCGTCGGGCCACTCGCCCAGGGCAATTTCCGAGGCCACGTGATTGGGCTGGGCCTGCGCGGGGCTGGCCAGCAGCAGGGCTGCGAACAGCGCGCCCGGCAGGCGAACGACGGCGCTCATGGCTGCCCTTCCTCGACCAGTTCGCCATAGCCGGTGGCGAAGCGGAACAGGCTGAACAGGCTGTACTCCTTCTCGCCTTCCTCGTGGCGGTAACGGAAGAGCGAGAACAGCCACAGATCGCCGATGGCCAACTGGGTGCGGGCGGGGCTGAGACTGGATTCGTACTGCAGCAGCGGGCCAAGGGAGAGCCGGGCAAGACGGCGTCCGGGGCTCCACAGCTGCACCTCCCGCCCGAAGCTCTCCAGCGCCAGCGATGTGTCGCGGGCGATGCTCAGGCGCACCGTCTCGCCCAGCTCGTGCTCGGTGTTCAGGCGCGTGATCAGGTCCTGGGCCGAGGTCACGGGGATGTCATTGAGCGCGAGGAGCGTGTCGCCCACCTCGAGCCCGGCGGCGGGCAGGGGGCTGTCGGCGAACAGCTCGACGATGCGGGCGCCCGAGCGCGGCGCGCCGCCGGCAGTGTCATAGATCTCGGTGACATAGCCCGCCCGGGTGGCCACCGGGTCGACCCGGTACAGCCTCACCAGCTCGGCGCGTCCGTCGGTCTGCGGGCGGGCGTTGAGCGTGGTCTGAAACACGGTGGTGGCCCGGCGCACTTCCAGCACGAAGGCGCCGGCGGCATCGCTCTGCTGCGCCAGGGCTTCCACGAGATCGGGGTGGTTCACCTCCCGCTCATCGATGCGCAGGATCACGTCGCCCGCCCGCAATCCGGCCAGGTCGGCGGCCCCACCGGGCGTGACGGCGCGAATGCGCACGCCGGGCAGCACGGTGATGTTGCTCAGCGAGTCGCTCTCGTTCAGCGCCGTGCTCATGCCGAAGTTCAGGCCCTGGCCGACCGGCTCGCCCGAACTGAGGCTGACGGTCTCCGGCGACAGGGTGATGCTGGGCACCAGCGCACGCGGCTCGGTGCTCAGGCAGCCGGCCAGCAACACGGAACACAGGCTCAGGGACAGGGCACGCAGAGCAGGGCTCACAGGGGTTTCCTCCTCACGGCCAGCAGAGCCAGCACCAGGAACAGCAGCAGCTGGGGCAGCGGCACCCATTCGTTGAGGGCCAGCACCTGCGGGTCGATCATCACATCGGAATAGCCGCGCACCAGTCGGCCGACATCCTGCAGATAGGACTGGTCGATCAGCGAAGGCTGGTAGCGGGCGTAGAGATAGTGCGCGGCGTCGCCCAGCACACCCTTGAACACATCCAGCGCCAGACTGATGCCCAGGGCGGCGGTCACGGCCTGGGTGGCGGACTGGGCGAGCACCGACACCAGCACGCCGAAGGCGAGCGCTGTGGGCAGGGGAATCAGCGCCAGGCGCAGGCCGAGCCAGACCTCTTCGCGAATCTCCTCGCTGCCGATCAGCTCGTAGCCGTCCTCCACCACCGGGCCGAAGTCCCACAGCAGTGCGCAGATGGCACTGGTGGTCGCGGTCAGCAACAGTAGAGCGCAGAGCGCGAGCAGCCAGACGGTGCACAGCTTGGCCAGCACCAGGTGCGTGCGGCTGCTGCGGCGGATCAGGACATGTCGCAGGGCGCCGGTGTCGCGGTCACTGGCGAAGGACCAGGCGGCCCAGGCCACCAGGGACAGGCTCAGCAGGGTGAGTCCGGTGGCGAAGCCGTCGACGAAATGGCCCCAGGCATTGCTGGCGACGGGCACATCGTCGCCTCCGCCCAGCAGGGCATCCCGGGCCGCCTCGCCGGACTCGGCCAGCTTGACGATGCTGGCGCGCAGCACCACGGCGAAGGCCGGCAGCAGCACGAGCAGCCAGACGCTGGTGCTTCGGCGGGCCACATAGAGTTCGGCCCGCAGCGTGGCGAGGAAGGCGCTCATGCGGCACCTCGCTCGGCAGAGGCCTGTACAGGATCGGCAGTGGTGATCGCGTGGAGAAGCGAGGTGAGTGAGGGGCGTTCGGGCGCCAGCTCGCTGACCAGGATGCCCTTGCTCACCAGCGTCTGGTTGATCAGGGCCGCGTTGCTCTGGCCGATGCGCAGCGTCAGCACGCCGGGTTCGCGGGTGTCTTCCACCTGAACGCCGGGCAGGTCCCGCACGAGAGCGAGGGCGCGCACCACGTCGTCGCAGCGCACGCGCAGCCGGGTGTCGCCGGCATCGAACAGCTCGCTGACAGCGCCACTCACGGCGATGCGCCCCTTGTGCAGCACCGACAGATGCGTGCAGACCCGCTCCAGGTAGGGCAGCTGATGGCTGGAGAGCAGGAAGGCCGTGCCTTCCTCGCGGTTGAGTCGGGCGATGAGATCGAGCACGTCATCGACGCCGCCGGCATCCAGTCCGTTGAAGGGCTCATCCAGAATCACCAGGCACGGACTGCCCAGCAGGGCCTGAGCGATGGAGGCACGGCGGCGA
This sequence comes from Pseudomonadales bacterium, assembly GCA_023256835.1. Lineage (GTDB taxonomy): Bacteria > Pseudomonadota > Gammaproteobacteria > Pseudomonadales > Pseudohongiellaceae > UBA5078. Next base: position 7,948 of record JALREE010000273.1, read on the forward strand.
TTGCCCAGCGAGAGTTCACGGATGCGATAGCCGCTGTACTTGACGATGCCCAGCAAGGCCTCGACCTCGGCAGGGGAGCGCACCGGGTGCTGGCAAAGCAGTGCCGCGTGTTCCAGCACCTGCCTGACGGTGAGGTGCGGGTGCAGGCTGGGGCTGTCGAAGATGCTCACGACGGCGCCTTCGCTGCGGTACAGCGCGTCGGGCGCATGGCCCAGCACGCGGATCTCGCCGCCGTCGAAGGGCCGCATGCCCAGGATGCATTCCAGTGTGGTGGTCTTGCCGGAGCCGTTCAGCCCCACCAGGCCATGCACGGCGCCGGGCTCGACCTGCAGCTG
>JALREE010000022.1 GCA_023256835.1 Pseudomonadales bacterium
GCGCACCCGCTGCCGGATCTCGCGGGCGATGAGCGTGGCGCTGCCCTGGCAGGCCGTGGCGGCGCTGACGTCGAGATAGGCTTCGTCCAGGGACAAAGGCTCGATGAGCTCGGTGTAGTCGCGGAAAATACGGTGCACGGCCGCGGAGGCTTCGCGGTAGGTGTCCATGCGCGGGTGAATCACGATCAGCTGCGGACACTTGCGCAGCGCGGTGGCCATGGGCATGGCGGAGTGCACGCCGTAGCGGCGCGCTTCGTAATTGCACGTGGCGACGACGCCGCGCTGTTCCGGTCGCCCGCCGACGGCCACGGGTTTGCCGAGCAGGGCGGGGTTGTCGCGGGTCTCGATGGAAGCGTAGAAACAGTCGCAGTCGCAGTGGATGATCTTGCGGGGAGGCTCAAGTGCGAAGGGGTCAGGGACACTTGACGTGGCAAGTGTCCCTGACCCCTTCGCATTCTCGTCGCTCACCGCGGCTCAGCCGTGGCGGCGCTCGAAGTCCTGCATGAAGTCCACCAGGGCCTGGCAGCCTTCCAGCGGCATGGCGTTGTAGATGGAAGCACGCATGCCGCCCACCACACGGTGCCCCTTCAGCGCATACAGGCCGCGGGCTTCGGCTTCGCTCAAGAACGCCTTGTCCAGCGCGCTGTCGGCCAGCGTGAAGGTGATGTTCATGTGCGAGCGGTGCGCCCTCTGGGCAGCCCCACGGTAGAAGTCGGTGGCGTCGATGGCGTCATAGATCAGCCCCGCCTTCTGTGCGTTGATCTTCTCGATGGCCGGCACGCCGCCCTGGTCCTTCAGCCACTTCAGCACCAGATTCATCATGTACACGGCGAACGTGTTGATGGTGTTGGGCATGGAGTGGTTCTTGGCATAGGTGTCGTAGTTCAGCAGGTTCGGCGTCTGCGGCATGGCGTGGCCGATCAAGTCCTTGCGGATCATCACGGCGGCCATGCCCGACGGGCCGAGGTTCTTCTGCAGGCCGGCGAACACCAGGCCGAACTTGTTGTAGTCGATCACACGGGACATCAGCTCCGAGGTCATGTCGGCCACCAGCGGGATGTCGCCGGTGTCCGGGAACGCGTTCCAGCGCGTGCCGAACAGCGTGTTGTTGCTGGTGATGTGGACATAGGAGGTGTCCGCATCCAGCGTGGACGCATCGTAGTCGGGAATGTGGTTGAAATTGCTCGCCTCGCTGCTCGCCACGGTGACGGCCTTGCCATAACGCGCGGCTTCCTTGCGGGCCAGTACCGTCCAGTGACCGCTCTCGATGAAGGCGGCCTTGTGCGCGCTCTTCAGCGGCATCAGGTTGAGCGGAATGGCGGCGAACTGCATCTGTGCGCTGCCGTGCACGTAGAGGATGTCGAAGTTCTCCGGCAGGCCGGCCAGCTCGCGCAGCAGGTTGTCAGTCTCGGTCAGCAGCGCTTCGAACTCCGCGCTGCGGTGGCTGACCTCGATGACGGACATGCCCAGACCGTTCCAGTCCAGAAACTCGTCTCTGGCCTTCTCCAGCACGGGCAGAGGCAGCATGGCCGGACCGGCCCCGAAGTTGTATACACGTTTCATGGTGATTTCCTGTTGGCAATGGGTGATTCGTTGTGCCGATGGCGCGCTCTCAGAGCACGCTCACCTTGATCACATCCTGGATCGCCGCAATCTCGGCCAGCACCGCATCGGAGGGGCGTGACTCGACGTCGATCAGGTTGTAGGCAATCTCGTTGCGGCTCTTGTTGATCATGTCCACCACGTTGAGGTTCTGGTTGGCCAGGATCGACAGGATCTGGCCCAGCATCTTGGGCACATTCTTGTTGCTGATGGCCAGACGCGTGCCACGGGCGGCGCCCGGTGCACGGTCGAGCGACACGCTGGGGAAATTCACGGAGTTGCGGATGTTGCCGTTCTCCAGGAAGTCCATGAGCTGGTCTGCCGCCATGACCGCGCAGTTGTCCTCGGCTTCGTCGGTGCTGGCGCCGATGTGCGGCATCAGGATCACGTCGTCGCGACCGATCAGCTCCTTGCAGGGGAAGTCGCTGACGTACATGCGCAGGCGCTTCTTGTCGAGGCCGTCGACGATGGCCTGGGTGTTGACGATCTCGTCGCGGGAGAAGTTCAGCAGGCACAGACCAGGCTTCATGTTGGCCACTGCCGCCGCATCGATCAGGTTGCGGGTGGATTCCAGCACCGGCAGGTGCAGGCTGACGAAGTCGGAATTTACCAGCAGGGCGGTGAGGTTCTCGATCTTGCGCACCTGATTGGGCAGGCGCCAGGCGGCGTCCACGGACAGCGCCGGGTCGTAGCCCAGCACCTTCATGCCAAGACCGATGGCCGTTTCGGCCACCAGGGAGCCGATGGCGCCCAGACCGACGATGCCCAGAGTCTTGCCGGCGATCTCCGAGCCCTTGAAGCGGCTCTTCTCCTGCTCCAGCAGCTTGGACATGGCGGCGTTGTCCTGCATCTCGTGCAGGGAGTTGACATAGGCAATGCCGGGCAGGATGCCGCGCGAGGACAGCAACAGGCCGCACAGCACCAGTTCCTTCACGGCATTGGCATTGGCGCCCGGCGT
>JALREE010000064.1 GCA_023256835.1 Pseudomonadales bacterium
TGAACTACCTGAACCCGCTGATCTCCATCGGCATGGCGGCGCTGGGCATCGGCCTGCTGCGCCGCCGTGACTGAGGCGCTGCCCGCGGGCAGACAGCGCCAGCCTGCGGCTCAATAGCCGACGGCGCCACCGTCTCCGGCACGGGAATCCGAGCCGCCCAGGTACAGGCCGGCCTCGCGGTCGTGATAGACCCCCATGGCCGTGCCCTGTTCACCGCGCACGCGCGTCTCGTGTCCACGGCTGTTCAGCAGCTGAATGGTGTCGGGCGAGAACCCACTGTCTTCCATGCTGATGACATCCGGCAGCCACTGGTGATGGATGCGCGGCGCCTCCACGGACTGGGCGATGTTCATGCCGTGATCCACCACGTTGAGAATGAGTTGCAGGGTGGTGTTGATGATGGTGCGCCCGCCGGGGCTGCCCACCGCCATCAGGGGCTTGCCATCCTGGGCGACGATGGTAGGTGACATGCTGGAGAGCATGCGCTTGCCCGGAGCGATCAGGTTTGGCGGCGTGCCGATCTGGCCGTTGCGGTTGGTCACGCCTGGCACGGCATTGAAGTCGCCCATCTCGTTGTTCAGCAGATACCCTGCCCCTTCCGCCACGATGCGCGAGCCGTAACCGTTCTCGAGGGTGTAGGTCAGCGAGACCATGTTGCCGTCCTTGTCCACCACCGAGAAATGCGTGGTGTCCTCGCTCTCGTAGATCTGCGCGAAATTGGCCTCGTCGCTGACGGAGGCCTTGTCCGGGTCGATGCTGGCGCGCAGGCTGGCGGCGTAGTCCTTGCTGAGCAGGCGGTCCAGCGGCATGCTCTCGTTGAAGTCCGGGTCACCCAGATGCTCGGCGCGGTCGGCATAGGCGCGGCGCATGGCCTCGGTCATCAGGTGCAGGGTCTGCGCGGAATTGTGGCCGGAGGCCGCCAGGTCGAAGCCTTCCAGGATGTTGAGGATCTGGATCAGGGTCACGCCGCCGGAACTGGGCGGGGGCATGCTGACGATCTCGTAGCCACGGTAGGTGCCGCGCACGGGTTCACGCTCCACCGCCTCGTACTGTTCGAGGTCTTCCTCGGTGATGATGCCGCCGTTGGCGCGCATGAAATCCGCCAGCTTCTTCGCGTTGCTGCCCTTGTAGAAGCCGTCGCGGCCCTGTTCCTGGATCAGCTGCAGAGTGTCGGCCAGATCGGGCTGCACCCAGGTGTCACCGAACTCATAGGGCGAGCCGTCGGCCTTGAGGAACACCTTGGCCGAGGACGGGTACTGGTCCCAGAACTCCTGATTCTGGCGGAAACCGGTGTACAGCTCCCAGGTGATGGGGATGCCGTCGCGGGCCAGCTTCACGGCCGGGGCGACCAGATCGGCCCAGGGCAGACTGCCCAGTTCCTGGTGCGCCTTGTACAGGCCCGCCACCGTGCCCGGCACGCCAACGGAGAGCAGACTGCGGTGATTCGAATTGTTCACCACCAGCCCGTCCAGCCCCAGATACATGCGCTCGGTGGCAGCCAGGGGCGCTTTCTCGCGGAAGTCGAAGGTGGTCGCATGGCCATCCTCGCCGTGATAGACGAGGAAGCCCCCGCCGCCGATATTGCCGGCCGTGGGCCAGGTCACCGCCAGCGCGAAGGCCGTGGCGATGGACGCATCCACCGCATTGCCACCCTGCTTGAGGATGTCCACGCCCACCTGGGACGCCAGTTCGGACGCGCTGGCCACGATGCCGTTGCGAGCGCGCAGCGGTGTGCGACCGTCCTGCGCGAAGGCAGGCAGGGTGAGGGAAAGACACAGCAGCAGTGTCAGTGAGCGAACCAGCAAACGTTTCATGGGACAGTCTCCGGGTAGCAGGATGCAGGCCGGCAGCGCGCGTCAGTGCGCCGCTTCCTGCAGGATCATCTCGACATACATGGCTCGCAGGCGTTGGGCCACCGGGCCCGGCCGGCCATCGGCCACAAGGTGCCCGTCGATGGACACGACGGGCATCACCAGGGTGGTGGCACTGCTCAGGAAGGCCTCGTCAGCCGCCAGGGCCTCGGCCACCGTGAACGGCCGCTCCACCAGCGCGATGTCATGCTCGCGCGCCATCTGCAGGATCACCTTGCGGCGGATGCCCGGCAGGATGGATGTGGACAGACCACGGGTGATGATGGTCCTGTCCTTCACGATATAGGCCGAGGACGAGGCGCCTTCCGTCACCACGCCCTCTTCCGTCATCCAGCCTTCAAACGCGCCCAGATTCGCCGCCTGCTGCTTGGCCAGACACTGGGCCAGTAGATTGACTGACTTGATGTCGCGGCGCTTCCAGCGCAGATCGGGCACCGTCACCACCTTCACGCCGGTGACGGCCAGGGGATTGTCGATCAGCTTCTTCACCGCCGTCCAGGCCACGAAACTGCTGGGCGTCGCGGCGGGGAAGGCGAAATCGCGCTCGGCCACGCCGCGTGTGACCTGCAGATAGACATAGCCTTCCTGCAGCTGATTGCGCGTGCGCAACTCTTCCAGCACCGCGCAGAACTCGTCCCGCGTACAGGGCCAGGCCATGGCGATCTCGCCAAGGCTGCGATTGAGGCGCTCCAGCGCATGAGTCAGCTCGACGATGCGGCCATTGAGCACGGGGATGACTTCATAGACCCCATCGCCGAACAGGAAGCCGCGATCGAATACGGAAACCTTCGCGTCTTCTTGTGCGAAATATGTGCCATTGACGTAGACAATCCGACTCATGCGGCACCGCCGTCGCGGGCTGCCAGATCGAGCAGGGCCTGACCGGTGAGCCGCTGCACTGTCCAGCCGTCCATGGGGAAGGCGCCGATGGAGCGATAGAACGCAATGGACGGCGCGTTCCAGTCCAGCACCGACCACTCGAAGCGGGCGTAGTCGCGCTCGACGGCCAGCGCCGCCAGCCGGGTCATGAGGGCCTTGCCGATGCCGCGCCCGCGCATGGCCGGCTGCACATAGACGTCCTCGAGATACAGCCCGGGCCGACCGAGGAAGGTGGAGAAACTCTGAAAGAACAGGGCATAGCCCACGGGCCGGCCCTCGTATTCGGCGATCAGCACCTCGGCGCCGGGGCGCGGTCCGAACAGGGTCTGCGCCAGTAGTTCCGGCGTGGCAATGACTTCATGGGCCAGCTTCTCGTAGACGGCCAGTTCCATGATGAAGGAATGGATGAGTGCGCAATCGTCGACGCCGGCTGCACGAATCCGGAGCACGGCGGGTGGGGCGTTGTCCTGCATTGGGGCGTTTCCTGTCTTGTTCCGCTGAACTGCCAGCTGCGGCGAGCATAGCAACAAAGCCCTGACGCCAGAAGGCAAATGAGCGGTAAAAAAATCCCGCGCTCAGCCTTGCCGAACGCGGGATCCCTTACAGCCTTCGTGAACTCAGCGCGCAGCGAACTCCGCTTTCTCGTCGTCGCTGATTTCCTTGATGCTGAGCTTGATGCGGCCGCGCGCATCCAGGTCGGTGACTTTCACCAGCACATCCTGACCTTCCTTGAGGTAGTCGCCCACGTTCTCGACACGCTCGTTGGAAATCTGGGAGATGTGCACCAATCCGTCCTTGCCGGGCAGAATGGTGATGAAGGCGCCGAAGTCGACAATGCGAGCGACCTTTCCCATGTACAGACGACCGACTTCCGCCTCGGCAGTGATGCTGAGGATGCGGTTGATGGCGGCATCGCGCGAACCGGCGTCTTCGCCGTAGATGCGGATGTTGCCATCGTCGTCGATGTCGATGGACGCACCGGTTTCCTCGGTGATACTGCGGATCACGGCGCCGCCCTTGCCGATCACGTCACGGATCTTGTCCGGATCGATCTTCATGGTGGCCATGGAAGGCGCATTCTCGGAAACGGTGGCACGGGGCTTGTCGAGCACCTTGTTCATTTCGCCCAGAATGTGGATGCGGGCTTCGTGAGCCTGGTGCAGGGCGATTTCCATGATCTCTTCGGTGATGCCCTGGATCTTGATGTCCATCTGCAGGGCAGTCACGCCCTGAGCGGTACCAGCCACCTTGAAGTCCATGTCGCCCAGGTGATCTTCATCGCCCAGGATGTCGGTGATCACGGAGAAGCGCTCGCCTTCCTTGATCAGACCCATGGCGATACCGGCCACCGGCGCGGAGATCGGTACCCCGGCA
>JALREE010000119.1 GCA_023256835.1 Pseudomonadales bacterium
CTGGCCTGCAGGCTTGCCAGTCGGACGGTGAGCGCCTCGAGCTGTGCCTGGGACTCCTGCTTCAGGCGGGCCAGTGCGTCGGCACTGCTTTGAAGTTCCTCATTGAGTTCGAGGGCAGTTTCGAGGGCATATTCCTGGGGCTCATGCGAGACGGCCAGCTGGTAACCGAAATAGCCGAAAGCGACGGGGGCACCCAGGATGCAGACAGACAGCAGACCCTTCAGCCAACCGCTGAGGACCAGTGTGCGAGTGTGACCATGGCGCTGGTCAACGAGGATGACTTTCATTGTCGAGGTGTTCTCATCAGTCTGCTGTCAGAACACCTGAGCTTGCGCAACAGCCTGCACGTCCAACTTATAACCACGAAAATCAGTGGCTTACAAATCCAAAACGAAGATAGAGACCTATCAGGCTGCCAACACAGGTTTCGTATAGGAAATGGGCACATGCGAGTCAGAGTCGAAGCTGACAATTTCCCAGGCGTCTTGGTTGACTTCGAGCGACCTTAATAATGCATTATTCAGGGCGTGTCCAGACTTATATCCCTTGAACTCGCCGATCAGACTGTAGCCGATCATGTAGAGATCGCCGATCGCATCCAGGATCTTGTGCTTCACGAATTCGTCCTCGTAACGCAGACCATCTTCGTTCAGCACCTTGTAATCCCCCACCGCGATCGCGTTGTCCATGCTGGCGCCGAGGGCGAGATTGCGGTTGCGCAATTCCTCGAACTCGTGCATGAAACCGAAGGTACGGGCACGACTGACTTCCTTCACGAAGGAGGTGCTGGAGAAGTCCACGCTTGCCGTCTTGGTGTACTTGCGATAGACCGGGTGGTCGTAAAGCAGGGTGTAGCTGACCTTGAACCCGTCGAACGGCTCCAGACTCACGGACTTGTCACCATCGGACAGGAACAGCGATTTCTTGATGCGGATGAACTTCTTCAGCGCGTTCTGCTCCTCGATGCCGGCCGACTGGATCAGGAACACGAAGGGGCCTGCGCTGCCATCCATGATGGGCACTTCGGGAGCACTGACATCGATGTAGGCATTGTCGATGCCCAGACCGGACATGGCGGACATCAAGTGCTCGATCGTGGAGATGCGGACATTGCCCTTGATCAGCGTGGTTGACAGGGTGGTGTCGCCCACATAGGAAGCCTTGGCGGGAATCTGCACCATCGGATCAAGATCGGTGCGGGTGAAGACGATGCCGGTATCCACGGGGGCGGGACGCAGGGTCAGGTAGACCTTCTCGCCGTTGTGCAGGCCGACGCCGGTGGCGCGAATGACATTCTTGAGGGTTCTTTGATTCAGCATGTGGTGGTGGTATCCCGAATGAGTGTGTCGCCTGCGTGAACGCCGGGGGCGACGAAGGCCGGATGGTAACAAAGATCACCAGATAACCCAACAAGTGCGAGCGCCGGCCTGCGACCGGCGCTCAGTGTCCTGCATGCTCAATCAGCCTGACGACGCAGGAAGGCCGGAATGTCGAGGATCTCCTCGGTAACTTCCGGCTCATGACGCAGGCCATCGCCCGCTGCCATCTTCAACCGCTCGTACGCAGGAACGTCGAGCTTGCTGTAGTCCGAGGGCACGGCAACGACGCGGCGCGCGGCACGCGGCGTGTCGATACCGCCGCGCGATGCGGCACCACGTGCGACCGGCTGTGCCACCGCAGGGGCGACGACCGGTGTCGCGGCCATTTGCACTTGCGGCCGACCGAGACCCGTCGCCACCACCGTCACACGCAGCTCGTCGGTGAGATTCGGATCGATCACCGTACCGACCAC
>JALREE010000123.1 GCA_023256835.1 Pseudomonadales bacterium
CTTGAACTCGTCGGCGAGGTAGTCGACGATGCGCATGTCGAAGTCTTCGCCGCCGAGAAAGGTGTCGCCGTTGGTGGACTTCACCTCGAACACGCCGTCGCCGATCTCGAGGATCGACACGTCGAAGGTGCCGCCGCCGAGGTCATAGACCGCGATGGTTCCGGCTTCCTTCTTGTCGAGACCATAGGCGAGGGCGGCGGCCGTCGGCTCGTTGATGATGCGCTTGACCTCCAGACCGGCGATGCGTCCGGCGTCCTTGGTGGCCTGACGCTGTGCGTCGTTGAAGTACGCCGGCACGGTGACCACGGCTTCCGTGACCGGTTCGCCCAGGAAGTCCTCGGCCGTCTTCTTCATCTTCTTGAGCACCTGCGCAGAAATCTGCGGAGGCGACATCTTTTCGCCATTCACGCGCACCCAGGCATCGCCATTGTCAGCCTTGATGATTTCGTAGGGCACCATCTTGATGTCCTTCTGCACGACGTCGTCATTGAACTGACGGCCGATCAGACGCTTGATGGCGAACAGCGTGTTCTTGGGGTTGGTGACCGACTGGCGCTTGGCCGGCTGGCCGACGAGGGTTTCCCCGTCCTTGGTGAAGGCGATGATCGATGGCGTGGTGCGATCGCCCTCGGCGTTCTCGATCACGCGTGACTTGCCGCCATCCAGGATCGCCACACAGGAGTTGGTGGTGCCCAGGTCAATTCCGATGATTCTTCCCATTCTGTAGTCTCCGTTTCGCCACGGTCAGCCTGGCGCTGCCGGCGCTGGTATGCGTGTACCGTTGAGTGTGTCTGTGTGTGATCCGTGCCGTCTTGGCGCGGGGTTTCGATTGCTGCTGGCCACCTATATTGGCCTCGGCCGGGGGATTTCAAGGGCGGCCCCGGAAATCCTTTTCACGCCTTTTCGTCGATGCCGGCCACGGGCGCCCTGGACACCATCACCATGGCGGGACGCAGCACACGACCATGCAGCGTGTAGCCCTTCTGCATGACGCCGGTCACGGTGTTGGGTTCGACATTGGGGTTTTCCTGCATGGCCATGGCCTGATGCTCCTGGGGATCGAAGGGCTCGCCCAGCGGATCGACCTGCTCGATGCCGAACTTGCGGAAGCAGTCGGCGAAACTCTTGAGGGTGAGTTCCACGCCTGTCAGCAGGGACTTCACCGACTCGTTCTCACGGTCCACGGCGACCTGCAGAGCGCGCTCCAGGTTGTCCATCACGGCGACCAGCTCGGCGCTCAGCTTCTCCTGGCCAAACTTGTGGGCCTTTTCCACATCCTGTTCGGTGCGACGGCGCAGATTCTGCATTTCTGCCTGCACCCGCAGCACTTCATCCTTCTGATGCATGATCAGGGTTTCGGCCTGGGCCAGCTTTTGCAGGGCATCGCGCAGTGCTGACTGCTCTTCGCCGGCAGCTTCCGCAGCCTCTGCCGCCCCATCCAGCCGTTCTTCCTGATTCTGCGATTCGGTGTGATCGTTCATTCCTGTTCCTTCCACGGGGTTTTTTGACATGGCGTCGGTTATGGGGGCAGGGCCGGCCGATTCAAGCCGGCGCCAGGAAATTTGTCTGCAGACCGCGCCGGCGCGGGACGCTGGCACTGACAAGATCGCGGTGCCTGGGCTATAGTCGCAGGCATGCTCATACAGCTTTCAATCCGCCATTACGCCATAGTCGACTCCCTGGACATCGAGTTCCTGCCTGGCATGACTGTCATCACCGGCGAAACCGGTGCGGGCAAGTCCATCATGCTCGGCGCCCTCGGTCTGGCGCTGGGGGATCGTGCCGACAAGGGCGTGATCAGCAGCAATGCCAGCCGCACCGACATCACGGCCCGCTTCGATACCCGCGACCAGCCCCTGGCCAGAGCCTGGCTGCAGGACAATGAACTGCTGAGCGAAGACGAGCCCGATCTGTGCCTGCTGCGCCGTGTTGTGGCCGACGACGGCCGCTCACGCGCGTGGGTCAACGGCTACCCGGTCACCCTGCAGGTACTGAAGGATGTGGGCGAGATGCTCATCGACATCCACAGTCAGCACGAGCACCAGTCTCTGCTCAGCAAGGCCACGCATCTGCGCCTGCTGGATGAATTCATGGGAGAGACGGCGTTGCTGGAAGATATCCGCCGCCTTGGGCGCGAATGGCGCCGCAATCACGAGCAGCTGGAACAGCTGCGACAGCGCAGCCTCGAGACTGGTGCCCGACTGAGCCTGCTGAATTTCCAGTGGCAGGAGCTGCAGGAACTCGCCCTGCAGGAGGGCGAACTCGAGGAGCTGCAGGCGGAGTACCGCCGCCTCAACAGCGCCGACACACTGCTGACCACCGCGCAACAGGTGCTGGCGCTGTGCAGCGACAGCGATGAACCCACGCTGTTGAACGGCCTGCAGCACGCGCAGTCCCTGCTGCACGACCTGGGAGCGCGCACTGAAGCCTTGAGCGGCGTGAACGAGTTGCTTGGTTCTGCCGCCATCGCCGTCGAGGAAGCGGTCAGCGAACTGCGCCGCACCATCGATGCATTCGACGCCAACCCCCAGCGCCTCGAGGAAGTGAACCAGCGTCTGGCAGACATCCAGCAGCTGGCTCGCAAGCACAGGGTGCACGCCGAGGATCTGCCGGCCCTTCAAGCGCGCCTGCGCGAGGAACTGGACGCCTACGAGAACAACGACGATGCCCTGGCCACCTGCCATGCCCGGGACGCCGCCCTGCGCCGCGATTACACCGCCCAGGCCACCCGGCTCAGCGCGCTGCGGGCGGCCGCTGCGAAGCGTCTTGGTGAACGGATCAATGCCCAGATCGCCGAACTGGGCATGAGCAACGCCCGCCTCCACATTGCCTTGAGCCCCAGTGGCTCGGACACACTGTCCCCTCAGGGCCTGGAGACAGTCGAATTCCTGGTCAGCACCAACCCCGGACAAGAGCCTCGTCCCCTGATCAGGATCGCCTCAGGCGGCGAGCTGTCTCGAATCAGCCTGGCCATCCAGGTCATCACGGCACAGACCTCGGCCACTCCCACGCTGGTGTTCGATGAAGTGGATGTCGGGATCGGCGGAGGCGTGGCTCGCGCCGTCGGGAGACTGCTGCGAGAGCTGGGCGAACAGGGCCAGGTGCTGTGCGTGACGCATCAGGCCCAGGTGGCGAGTCAGGGGCATCATCATCTGTTTGTCAGCAAGGGCGACGCCGGGAGTGATGGCAAGCGCGCGGGCACCCGCATCAAGGCACTGACACGGGAAGAGAAGGTGCAGGAGATCGCGCGGATGCTGGGCGGGGAAACCGCCGGCGCAGGCTTCACGCCGGAATCCATCGCGCACGCCGAAGAAATGCTGAAGGCGTGATTCACGCGTTCTGGCAGGACTTGCAGATCCCGTAGAGATACAGGCTGTGGTCGGTGATCTCGAACCCGAACTTGGCGGCGATCTTCTCCTGCTGCGTCTCGATCACCTCGTCGAAGAATTCTTCCACCAGCCCGCACTTGCTGCACACCAGATGGTCGTGGTGCTCCATGGTGCTGAGCTCGAACACGGAATGGCCGCCTTCGAAATGATGGCGCATCACGAGTCCTGCGGATTCGAACTGGGTGAGCACGCGATAGACGGTGGCCAGGCCCACATCCTCGTCCGCCTCGATCAGGGCCTTGTAGACATCCTCGGCACTGAGATGGCGAGTGGCGGAATTCTCGAGCAATTGCAGAATCTTGACGCGGGGCAGCGTGACCTTCAGGCCCGCCTTGCGCAGTTCGTGGTTCTCTGTAGACATGTCGCTCTCTCGGCCTGGCGTGACACCGGGCATGCTGGCAATCGTCGCTGGGATGGCGGAAACCACTCGCCGTGGCTCTCCTTTTTCGCGCTTTGCCCGTCCGGGCCGCTGGGGTATTATGCCCGCGAAGCGCGGTGGATGAAAGTTGACATGCCGCCGCTCCCTGCCGCCCGCAATCGAGAACCCTGATGCACGCACGTCATCGCGCCACCCCATCTGCCCGATTCGCCCGCCCGCACAGCTTGCGCGGTGTCCTGCTGCTGGGCTGTCTGCTGGCATTCACGGCCTGCAGCATTCCACGCTTGCAGTTCCCCGGCGTTTACAAGATCGACATCCAGCAGGGCAATATCATCACCCAGGAGATGATCGACCAGCTGCGCCCGGGCATGACCAAGCGCCAGGTCACCTTCGTGATGGGCACGCCCCTGATCCGCGACCCCTTCAATCAGGATCGCTGGGACTACGTCTACAACTACCAGCCCGGCGGCGGCGAACGCGGCCAGGAGCGCGTCACCATGTTCTTCGAGAACGACCTGCTGACGCACTTCACGGGCGACTTCAAACCCTCCGAGGAAAGCACGGCCGGCGCTGCAGATGCCGCACCAGCCGCCGACAATTCCTGAGAGCCGGGGAATGCTCGTGACGCTCTCACTTCACGAGACCGGCTCGGCCACCACGATGTAGTCATGCCCGTGCAGCAAGCCCGCTTCACTGCGATGCAGCGCCAGCGCCCGGTGCCGCAGGTCCGCCACATGGGCCTGCAAGGCGACGGCCAGCGCGCGATCGACCAGGCGATCGATGGCGCGCGTGCACATGTCCAGTTGTGTATTGATGAAGCGTTCGCCATAGCGAATCGGCACTCGTTGCGCATCCAGCACGCGGAATCCGGATTGCTGCAGGTGGTGCAGCACCCAGTCGAGTGGGTATTCCCGGTGACGCCCGCCAGCAGCGTCGGGTCCATCCAGTTGCCCTGCACAATGCGGTCGCCGTCACGCACGCGACCCTCGACTTCGCGCGATACGAGGCCGGCCATCTGAGCCGACCCTGTCACGGCCGTCCACCGCTGCGAGGATTGCGTCAGCAACCAGCGCAGCGACGAACGCCCTGTTCCCGCATCCAGCACGCGACCCCAAGGCCGCTCTCCCTGCAGGACCCGCAGATTGTCATACAACATCATGTGCCCCGCTGCGCCCGAGACAGCTCCGCGCTGCCTCGGTGCACTTGTGTCGCCACCTCATGCCTGCCGCTCAGAAGCTCATGCGAAAGCCGGCGCTGAAATTTCGCCCCGGCATCGGGATGACACTGGCCAGGAAGGAGGTGTGAGTCCAGATCGTTTCATCCAGCAGATTGGAGCCACGGACAAAGAGGGTGTAGCGGTCGTCCCCTCCAAGGCTGTAGCTCACGCTGACATTCGCCATGGTGTAGCCGGGCGTTTCCGACTCGAACGCAGCGACATCATCCTGGCGGCTGACACGATACAGCTCCACTTCCGTATCGATGTTGTTGAACAGGTGGTTGGCGCGAATGCCGATGCGCGTCGGCGACACCCGCGGGAGCTTGTCCGCGCCATCGAGATCGGCCGTCAGATAATCGCCGAACACTGTGGCCGACAGATTTCCGTTGATCGCGTAGCTGGCTTCCAGCTCCAGCCCTCTCAGCGTGGCATCGCGCTGGGTGTACTTGATCAGACGAAAATCCTCGTACTGATCCAGAGTGCGGGCGAAGATGTAGCCATCCACCGAATTGTGAAACAGGTTCACGCTGTAGGTGAGCGCACCGGTGTGCTTGCGCAGGGAAATATCGATGTTGTTCGAGGTTTCCTTGTCGATGGGTGCATTGTTCTGCAAGCCGCCGCAGGTCAGCGGATGATTGACCAGACCGCACTCGTAGGTGTTTGTCGCCAGATGGATGCCTCGGGCGTAGAGTTCCTGCGGCTGCGCCAGGCGTTGCGCCCGCGCGAAGGTCGCGGCGATGCTGGTCTGTTCATCAAGCGCCCAGATGGAGGCGAGAGACCAGGACTTCGCGGACTCGTCATAGTCCGGCCGCCCGCGCGCATCGCGCACCGGCTCGTAGGACTGAGTCTCATAGCGTGCACCGGCTTCCAGGTGCCAGATGTCACTCAGCTCCAGATGCTCCACGGCGAACAGACCGCGCATGCTGGAATCGGTGACTGGAATGAAGGCTTCGGTGCCAATGGAACTGAAGCGCGTGTCGGCGAACTGCACGCCGACGATGCCGTGCCAGCCCATGATCGGCGCATGGTCGATATCGATGCGGCCTTCATACCCTTCGTTGGAGAAAGTGGTACCGATCTCGCCGTCCTCGATCTCGAAATGCTTGTAGTCCGTGCGGCTGCCGCGCAGACGAATGCCGTGAACGCCCGGCATGGGCTCGACCAGCGCCCCGCGCAGGTCCACGCGCCGACTGCTAAGATCGATCAGCGGCACCTCCTCATGCCCCTCTTCATGCTCGTGCTCATGCTCCTCTTCGGACTCATGGCCCTCACAGTGCAATTCGATGCCATGGGGGTGACATTCTTCATACTCGTGATTGTGTCCGGGCAGACCGTAGTCATCCTCCCGATAGGAATAGGCCAGTCCGAGGAAGCCATTCTCGCCCACCCAGGAGGTGCCAAATGCCCCATTGCGACTCTCGGCGGCAGTGCCATGCACGTGAGACTCCTCCCAGCCATCGACCGCATAGTCGCTGGTCTCTCGCAGCGAAGCTTCCACATGCAGCACCAGGTTTTCAGTGGCAGCCGCGGTCAGGTTGACGGCACCTGCACGCTCATCCGCGACTGTGTTGCCGCGCAAGGCGACCGCACCCTCGACGCGCTCAGGCACCTGTGTCGGAATCTTGCCATCGAGCAGGTTGACGACGCCGCCGATGGCACCCCCGCCGTACAGGAGTGTCGCCGGCCCACGCAGCACCTCGATCTGCTCGGCCAGCAGAGGATCGGCAGAAACGGCATGGTCGGGCGAAATGTCCGAGGCGTCCAGGATGGCACTGCTGTCCGAAAGCACCTTGAGTCGGGGCGCGGTCTGACCGCGAATCACGGGCCGGCTGGCACCGCCACCGAAACTGTCGGAGTGCACGCCAGGCAGTCCATTGAGCAGATCGCCGAGGTTGCCGCCGCGCTCGAAGCTCTGGGCGCCGTTGAGCACACTGAAGGGCGCCACGATCAGAGCGGCATTCTCATCCACCCCCAGCGCAGTCACGCGTATCTCGGGAATCTCGGTGCCACTCTGGGCAACGCTGAGGGGGGAGGACACAAGGCCGGCAGTCCCGGCCAGGACGGAAATGGCAAGAGTCAGAGGGGATCGATTGAAACGCATGGTGAATCCTGTGTAAGTCGCTCATAGGGTCGCCCGATTCGTCGGGCACGAAATGTCTGCACGCGCATGACGCAACAGGCGTCGCCGGCACATGAGCGGCAACAGCGTCAGTCGGGAATGCGGATTGCGGTGAGGACAGCGATCAGAGCGGAGGCGAGCGCGAGCGAGGTGTCAATGCAGACACCATGGCCAAGGATGCGAGGAAAGACACGGGTGCCAGGCTGGTCCGGGGAATGTCTGGCAGCGCGGCACTGACGGGGATCAGCTCGTCGCCGGCCCCGATCTTCAGGCAAATGATGCAGTCAGGATGCTTGTTGAGATCGCCCGCATGCGCATGCACGAGGGTACTGCTCTGGAACACAAGGAAAACGAGTGCGAAGGCGAGCGCGAGGTATCTGGCCGCTCCTTTCTTGAGAAACTGCTTCCCGTTATCCGTGGTGCTCATGGCATGCCTGGCTTGCAGGGGGAAGTGTGTCAGCGGGTGCAAAAACCTCCAGAGCATCCTTCAGCGGGCACAAAGTTGCCGAAGGATGATCTGGAGGGGACTTGCGGGCACACTTCATTGACCCCGACCTGTGCAAAAAGTTTCCACGCCGTGAAAATCAAACTCCATGCGTGTTACTGTGTAACATAGCATCGGTGCGTCAAACTTGCCAAGAGGCCTTGCTTGCGCCAGCTCATTCGAGTCGAAGGGCAAACTCCTGCAACGCCTCCAGCCCCACGACATCGTGCGCGGCAAGCCCGAGCTCCTTGCGCGGCAGATCGGGCAGCGCCTCGGTCAGCGTGGCCAGATGCACATCCTCCTGGGCGCGGCGCTCTTTCAGGAAGTCGCCCATGTCGGCCGGCGAACGCTTGTTGACGACCAGTGCGCCCACTTTCACGCCGGTGCGGCGTAATTGCCCGTGCAGGGCGATTGTCTCCAGCACGGGCAGGCGTTCGGCGGCCAGCACGATGATGAAGGACGTGCGCTCATGGTCCGTGATGGCGGTGCGCAGGTCAGAGAACTGGCGACGACGGCGATTGAGCAGCGAGCGGATGCTGCTTTCGCGATTGGCCAGTGGGTCCTTTTCGTTGCCACCGAAGATCTTGTTGCCCACCGACTTGTCGGTGCCCATGTTGCGCAACACCGAGCTGAAGCGCTCGGCCTTGTCACGGCGGTTGATGAGTCCGTCCGTCCAGGCCGACATCATCTCGGGTAACGCGATCAAACGCGCGGTGTGTCCGGAAGGGGCCGTGTCGAACACCAGCAGGTCATAGTCGCGTGCGGCGAGAGCCACCACGTCGGCAATCTTCTCCATGATGGCCGCTTCCTGCATGCCGGGGGCATCGCGGGACAGCTCGATGTGCTTGTCCACTTCGCCCGCCAGGTGCGGCGCCATCAGCCGGCGCAGCGAGGACGAGACCTGTTCGAGGTGCTCGTTGACGGTTGCCTCCGGGTCCAGCTCCATGCCGTCGAGATTGGGCGCAAGACGTACAGGCCGTGGCCCGACCTCGCGATTGAACAGATGCCCGAGATTGTGTGCAGGGTCAGTGGACACCAGCAGCACTCGCCGCCCTTCACTCGCCATGGCCAGGGCCGTGGCCGCGGACACCGTGGTCTTGCCCACGCCGCCCTTGCCACCGAAGAACAGGATGCGTTTCGAACGCGCGAGACTCAGCAGCATGAGACATGATCCAGCGGCGAGCGCTCCATGCCCATGCGGCGATGCCAGTCATGGAAGCGGTCATAGACCACCGGGAGCAACTCGAGGGTGTAATAGGTGGCCGGGTTCGGAATGCCCAGGCTTTCCGAAAACACCAGCATCATGAAGAGATCGTCCTCGTCCCGCTGGGCGCGGGCGAACTCGCGCCGATACGGGGCGGTGTAATACTCGCGCAGGCCTTCCTCAATGCGAGTCAGCAGGCTCTTGCGCGTGTCATTCGCGGGAATGTCGTTCTGGTCCATGTCATTGGCCTCCCTTGCCAGTATGGCGCTTTTTCGCCGCGCGTCGCAATCGCGCCTGCTTCGGGTCAACCAGCAGCGGGCGATAGATCTCGATGCGGTCATGTGGCTGCACAACGTAGTCTTGGGGCAGCGGCAGGGTATGACCATCGAGCAGGCGCGAGAACACACCCAGCGAGGCTGTGGCCAGATCGATCTCGCTGAACTGCGCCAGAATGCCGCTCTGCTGCACCGCCTGCAGTGCCGTGCAGCCATCCGCCACATCGATCTGCAGCAGACACTGCCGCTGCGGCAGCGCGTAGGCCACTTCCACGGGGATCATGTGCCGGCACCTCCATAGAGTTTGTCGCCGCGCTCGACCAGGGCGTCCACCAGCGTGTTGGCCGAGTGGTTGAACAGTGACTCCAGCGCCATGCCCACCAGTCCCCCGGCG
>JALREE010000182.1 GCA_023256835.1 Pseudomonadales bacterium
CGCTACGGGCACGAGCAGCACGACGGCCACGGCGCCGTGATCCTCTTTCTGGACAAGCAGTCGATTCGCTCGATGGAGCGCGACCTGGGCCGGCGCCCCGTCGCGCGCCTGGCCGAGTGGCTGGATGTGTACAAGGTGCGCACCAGCGACGGCCAGACCATCACCATCGGCCACCGCACGCGCCGCATCTGGAGGAAGTGATGCAAACCGTTCCCCATGCTCCCCTGCAGGCCTTTCCGCTGCATGAACTCGCCCAGATCGAACGCGCGATCACGGCCGCCCAGGCCTGCGTCACCGCGCTGCAGCTGCGCCGTGACGCGCTGGTCAGCGAGCTCGAGCGGATCACCCGGCCGGCGCCGGCGGCGCCGAAGTTGATCGGGCCGGGGTTCCGCTACCAGGGGTCCATTTGATTTCAGTGCAGAAAGTGACGGTTCGTGCCTCCCCGCAGAGCGAGGATTGGCGCGGGGTCTGCTCCAGGGGCGAGCGTAAGTGCTTGTCACGCTTTGAGTTTCTGTTGGTCTCCTAATCGGTCGCTGAGAGCCTGTTTGCGTGGTCGATTTCAGCTGCCAGCACTCGTTTTCGCTGCAGCAATTGACGGCAGGATCTGACCGGCGTAACGTTCCAGCGGGAAGCGGAAGACGCCGCGCAGGTTGATCCCCTCCAAGCGCGTCGGTGCAATGCGCCCAGTCAACTCAGGCGGCACGATCTGTCGCCTGTTGGCCCATCGGTCCAGTACGGCCTGCATCTGAGCCGTGTTCCACGCCATCACGATGTTGGCCAACAGGCTCAAGGCGTCGGCCACTGCCTGCATCTCGTCGGTACGCCGAGCCTGGGCCGATCCAACACGACCGGTGTAGATGGCGCGCTTGAGCGCGTTCACCGCCTCGCCCCGGTTCAGAACCCGGCGCAGTTCCCTGCGGAAGCCGGCATTGACGAAGTAGTCCGCCAGGAAGGCGGTCCTGAGCAGCTTGCCCAACTGCACACCGGCGTCGTAGATCGGGTCCCCGCGCGCCGCAGAACCGAACCTGGCCAGCGCCGTCACCGCACTGGCGTGACCTGTCTGCACCGAGGCCGCCAGATGCACCAGCTGGTCCCAATGAGCTTCGATCAGTGTCGTGTCCACGCTGGCCTCACACACGGCGGCGATCTCCACAGGGATTGTCATTCCTCGCGGCACGAACAGGTGGCGTTGCCGCAGTTCGCGCAGCCGCGGGCATAGATCGAAGCCCAGCAGACGCGATAGCGCCATCGCGAAGTCGGTGTAGCCGTGCGTGTCGACAGCCAACTGCGACACCTCCACCCGCTCCTGTCTCACCACCCCTTCGATGGCGGCACCGGCCTGGCGCTCATTGAGCACAATCGGCTGGGCGTGGAAGATTCCCCAACGATCGCGCACGTGGCTGTAAACGCCGATGGAGGCTGTCTGGCGTCGTGGATCCTGGCGTGCCTGCCATACCCGGCGGCTGGTCTCCAGACTCATCATGTCCGAGGAGGCCAGATCGGCTCGGCCCCACGTTGCCGCTACCGCATGGCGCTGCATGAACTCCAGCACCGCCTGGCAGGCCAGGGCCAGCCGCCGCTCATCGCCCGCCCAGCGCATTGCCTGGCGGATGCTGGGAGCCGATAGCTGCGGGATCATGCGGGCGCACTCTGCGGCCGTCAGGCTGGTGCCGTGCGCCAATATGCCGGCGTAGGTCATCAGCAGTTCCTGGCTCGATCTGGGCTCACGCCCGAGCATGATCCAGCTGAAGCGCACCTGAGCGTCCACGGCCAGGATGACCTCTGGCAGTTGCACCTCGCCGATGCGCTGGTCAAGCCGGCTACGCAGTTTGGTGACTTCGGGATCTTCGTCTTCGGCGGCCAGGGGCGCCAAGTGCAACTCGTCGTCCACGCGCAGCAATCCGACGCGAGTGGCAGCCGCCACCGCGTCGATACCTGTGCGAACGCGTGCAAGCAACGGTGTGAGGAAGTCACTGGCCTTGGCCGGCAGCTGCAGCCGGGCGTAGTGGCGCCGGGCTTCGGTCTTCCAGCGCTCATCCGGGATGAACAGCCGCTCGCGGCCGCGGAAGCTCAAGGAGTGCTCAATCCAGACCGAGCCGTTGCGCAGCGCTCGGCGCAAGGCAAACAGAGTGGCCACCTCCAATGCCCGGAACGCCCGCTCACGGTCGACGTCAGCGATGGCTTGACGCCATGCCGGGCCCAGGCGCGCTGCCGTGACCTCGCCCGGCAGGCTCTTGGTGCCGCCAGCGTACAGGGTGCGCAGCCTGTCCAACGCATCGATCGCCGGATGCTCGCCCGTGGCTTGCCAGGCCAGCCCGCTCACTGCCACCAGCAGCGAGCGCACCGGGGCAATGGCGTCGATGAGGTGCTGGCGGATGATCGACGCCCGACTGGGTGGCCGCCGGGCACGCTTGGCTGCGACCAGACTGACCAAGCGCGACCGCAGTTCGGCATCCGGCACCGTCTCCTGGGCCGCAAGATCGGTCAGTTCCTGAAGCAACTGCTGGTACTGCTGCGCCCAGTCGACGGTTGCCGTCACGCCGTCGGCGCACTGGCGCCAGAGGTCGGCCACACGACGCTGGAACATGAGGATGAGCTGATCTGTGGCCGTCAGCAGGCAATAGCGCAGGAAGCAGGCCATCTCGAGCGTGCGCGCCGGCTCCTTGATCCGGGCGCTGACCGAGGGCGGCCTGCTGGCCATGCGCCGCGCATAGCGGCGCACCAGCACGTCGTTGAGGTTGCCCATGTGTTGATCGATGCCCAAATCCGTCAGGAAGGCAATGCGTTCGAGCACCTCGGTGATCTGGCGCGTCGAGTGCTTGGCCGGTGCGCTCCACAGCCAGCTCTGGCTGTGCTGGCCATCCGGGCGCGCACTGTCCAGCGCCGACGCCCAACGTTT
>JALREE010000234.1 GCA_023256835.1 Pseudomonadales bacterium
GAGATGGTTGCGGCCAGCAAGATGCGCAAGGCGCAGGACCGCATGGCACTGGGGCGACCCTACGCCACCCGCATTCGTGAAGTGATCGGGCACGTGGCCAATGCGACCCCCGAATACCACCACGTCTACTTCTCCCAGCGAGAAGTGAAGCGTGTCGGTTATATCGTGGTGTCTTCCGATCGCGGTCTTTGCGGCGGCCTGAACATCAATGCGTTCAAGGCAGCTGTGCGCTCCATGTCGAGCTGGAAGAGCCAGAACGTCGGCACCGAATTCTGTGTCGTCGGTGCCAAGGCGGCGTCATTCTTCAACAGCTTCGGTGGCAAGGTAGTCGCCTCCGTGCGCGGCCTCGGCGACTCACCAAAGGTCGAGAGCATCATCGGGGCGGTGAAAGTCATGCTGGATCGCTTCGAGAGCGGGGAGATCGACCGTCTCTACATCGTCAGCAACACCTTTGTGAACACGATGACGCAGAGCCCGGTCGTGGCCCAGCTGCTGCCGCTGGAAGCTTCCGAGAACAAGGAGTTCAAGCATCACTGGGACTACATCTACGAGCCGGACGCACAGGAGCTGCTCGATGCCCTGCTGGCCCGTTACATCGAGTCCCAGGTTTACCAGGCAGTAGTCGAGAACATCGCCTGTGAACAGGCCGCGCGCATGATCGCCATGAAGAACGCTACCGAGAACGCCGGCGAACTGATCAAGGAGCTGGGCCTGATCTACAACAAGGCGCGTCAGGCATCGATCACGCAGGAACTGTCCGAAATCGTGGGTGGCGCAGCAGCCGTCTAAGCCGCCCGAACATGGCCTGTCCCCGCGACCGGCCCATTAGACAAGCAAGATTCTGGAATTCAGTACTCAAGAGGAACCGAACATGGGTAGCGGTCGTATCGTTCAAATTATCGGCGCGGTGATTGACGTGCAATTTCCGAGGGATTCCGTCCCGAAGGTGTATGACGCACTGCAGGTTGAAGGCAAATCCACCACGCTGGAAGTGCAGCAACAGCTGGGCGACGGCGTCGTCCGCACCATCGCCATGGGCAGTACCGAAGGTCTGTCCCGCGGTTTGAACGTGACTGACTCCGGGGCCCCGATCTCCGTTCCGGTGGGTCTGGAAACCCTGGGCCGCATCATGGACGTGCTGGGCAACCCGATCGACGAGCGCGGCGCCATTGGCGAGCAGGAGCGCATGCCGATTCACCGCAAGGCTCCTTCCTACGAGGAACTGTCCGCGTCCAACGAACTGCTCGAAACCGGCATCAAGGTGATCGACCTGATCTGCCCGTTCGCCAAGGGCGGCAAGGTGGGTCTGTTCGGTGGTGCGGGCGTGGGCAAGACCGTGAACATGATGGAACTGATCAACAACATCGCGAAGGCACACTCCGGTCTCTCCGTGTTTGCCGGTGTGGGTGAGCGTACTCGTGAAGGGAACGACTTCTACCACGAGATGGCGGAATCCAAGGTAATCGACCTGGACAACCTGACCAACTCCAAGGTGGCAATGGTGTACGGCCAGATGAACGAGCCGCCCGGCAACCGTCTGCGCGTGGCCCTGACCGGTCTGACCATGGCCGAGAAATTCCGTGACGAAGGCCGTGACGTACTGCTGTTCGTCGACAATATTTATCGTTACACGCTGGCTGGTACCGAAGTGTCCGCTCTGCTGGGCCGTATGCCCTCCGCGGTAGGTTACCAGCCGACACTGGCGGAAGAGATGGGCGTGCTGCAAGAGCGCATCACCTCCACCAAGACAGGCTCCATCACCTCGATCCAGGCTGTTTACGTGCCTGCGGACGACTTGACCGACCCGTCACCCGCCACCACCTTCGCGCACCTCGATGCCACCGTGGTACTGTCCCGCTCCATCGCTGAGCTGGGTATCTACCCGGCGATCGATCCGCTGGACTCCACCTCTCGTCAGCTGGACCCGCTGGTCATCGGCCAGGAACACTACGAAGTGGCCCGTGGCGTACAGTCCGTGCTTCAGCGTTACAAGGAACTGAAGGACATCATCGCGATTCTGGGCATGGACGAACTGTCCGAAGGCGACAAGCTGATCGTGTCCCGTGCGCGCAAGATCCAGCGTTTCCTGTCCCAGCCGTTCTTCGTGGCCGAAGTGTTCACCAACACCCCGGGCAAGTACGTCCCGCTGAAGGACACGATCGCAGGCTTCAAGGGCATCCTGGCTGGTGAATACGACAACATACCGGAGCAGGCCTTCAACATGGTGGGCAGCATCGACGAAGCGCTCGCCAAAGCCAAGAACATGTAATCGAGCCCCGGCACTGACCCTGCAAGCAGAGAGCAATGATTTATGGCCATGACAATGCACTGTGACATCGTAAGCGCGGAGGAGAAAATCTACTCCGGCATGGTGGAGCTCCTGGTGGCCACCGGCACACTCGGTGATCTGGGCGTGGCTCCCGGCCACGCACCACTGCTGACGGCGCTGATTCCCGGCCCGGTACGCATCGTGCTGCAGGACGGCGCCGAGCAGATCTACTATGTGTCCGGTGGTTTCCTCGAAGTTCAGAGCGGTGTCGTCACCGTGCTGGCGGATACCGCCCTGCGCGCCGACGACGTGAATGAGGCTGCAGCTCTGCAGGCCATTCAGGACGCGAATGACGCGATTGCCAACAAGGACGCCGAGTTCGAGTATTCCCGCGCGGCAGCCCAGCTCGCCGAGGCGGCAGCCCAGCTGCGCGCACTGCGACAACTGCGCAAGTAAGCAGCAAGGGCAAGGAACAAGGGGCGGCGCGAGCTGCCCTTTTTTTATGCACCGCAAAACCCATCGCGTCATTCTCAGTTAAGATAGCTGCCAATTCAGACTCCCAGAACGGCACTGCCATGTCTTCATCCCCACTATCCGCCCTCGACGTCATCATTCTTGCTGCCGGCAAAGGCAAGCGCATGCATTCGGACATTCCCAAGGTCCTGCACAAGGTGGGCGGACGCTCGCTGCTCGCGCATGTGGTCGACACGGCCTTGAGTCTGAAGGCCGACGCCGTCCACGTCGTCGTGGGCCATGAAGCAGAACAGATTCGTACCGCCTTCGAGTCAGCACCCGTCACCTGGGCGATGCAGGCTGAACAACTGGGCACCGGCCACGCCGTGGCCCAGGCCATGCCGAACGTCAGCGACAACGCCTTGCTGCTCGTTCTCTATGGGGATGTCCCGCTGATTCAGGCAGATACCCTGCGCCAGTTGCTCGCGAAAGCAGGTGAGGGTGCACTCGCCGTGCTGACACTGAACAGCACCAACCCGCACGGACTGGGCCGCATTCTGCGAGACGCCGCCGGCAAGGCCATCGCCATCGTCGAAGAAAAGGACGCCACTGCCGAGCAGAAGACCATCAAGGAAACCAACAGCGGCATCATGGCAGTGCACAGTGCGACACTGCGCCAGTGGCTGGGCCGTCTGAAGAACGACAATGCCCAGGGCGAGTACTACCTCACCGACATTGTAGGCCTCGCCGTCGCCGATGGCATCGCCGTGGAAACCCTGCGGATCGATGACGAACTGGAAGTGCTGGGCGTGAACAACAAGGTGCAACTCGCACAGCTGGAGCGCGACTATCAGCGTCGCCTCGCAGAGCGTCTGCTCGAAGCAGGCGTCACCCTCGCAGACCCCGCACGCTTCGATGTACGTGGCGAGCTGCACTGTGGCCGCGATGTGGAGATCGACATCAACTGCATTTTTGAAGGCAAGGTCGTGATTGGCAATCGTGTGCGCATCGGTCCGAATGTCTGCATCAAGAATGCGGTGATCGGCGACCACGCCGTGATTCATGCCAATTCGCACATTGATGGCGCTCAAGTTGCCGCACAATGCGCGGTCGGGCCTTTCGCCAGACTGCGTCCAGGCACTGTGCTGAACACGGGTTCCAAAATCGGCAACTTTGTGGAAACAAAGAAGGCGATTCTCGGCGAAGGCAGCAAGGTCAATCACCTCAGCTATGTGGGAGACGCAACCCTTGGTCGGGACGTCAACATCGGCGCAGGCACCATCACCTGCAACTATGACGGCGTGAACAAGTTCGAGACAGTGATCGAGGACAATGTCTTCGTGGGCTCGAACACCGCGCTGGTGGCACCGGTGAAGATCGGCGAGAACGCCACCATCGGCGCGGGTTCGACCATCACGGTCGATGTCCCGGGCGAGCACCTCGCGATCGCCCGCGGCCGCCAGCGCAATATCGAAGGCTGGAAGAAGCCAGGCAGAAAATAGGCCCGCGCAGGGCAAAGGTGGTGCGCCGCACAGCGTGCGCGTCGCCACCGTTGAATCATTTCAAGGGAGCAGGAACATGTGTGGAATTGTGGGCGCCGTGGCGCAGCGTGATGTGGCGGGAATTCTTCTGGAAGGTCTGCGCAGGCTGGAATATCGCGGCTATGATTCCGCCGGCATGGCGTTGCTGGATGCGGCCACCGGCGCCATCGACTGCATCAAGGCCACGGGCAAGGTGGCCAAGCTGGAAGAATCCATGGCGGCTCGCCCCTTCGAAGGTCGCGTCGGCATTGCGCACACGCGCTGGGCCACCCACGGCGAGCCCAGCGAGCGCAATGCCCACCCTCATCTTTCCTCTGACGATTTCGCCCTGGTCCACAACGGCATCATCGAGAACTATCAGTCGCTGCGCCAGGAGCTTACAGCCCAGGGCTATGTCTTTGTCTCGGAAACCGACACCGAGGCCGTGGTGCATCTCATCCACCAGGCCTGCGTTGGCAGGGGCTTGTCCCTGCTCGAAACAGTGAAGCAGGTCGTCCCGCGTTTGCACGGCGCTTACGGATTGTGCGTCATCAGTCGACGCGAACCGGACCGCATCGTCGTGGCGCGCAGCGGCAGCCCGCTGGTGATTGGCGTCGGCATCGGCGAGAACTTCATCGCCTCCGACGCCCTGGCGCTGGGGCAGGTGACGGACCGCTTCATGTACCTGGAGGAGGGCGACATCGCCGAACTCACGCTGAAGGACGTGAAGATCTGGAACGCCGGCAAGCGCGTGCAGCGCGACATCACCCACATCACCAGCGAGATCGCCGAAGTCGAGAAGGGCGAGTACGGCCACTTCATGCTCAAGGAAATTCACGAGCAGGCACAGGTCATCCGCAACTCCCTGAACGGCCGCATCAGCGATACCCATGTGCTGGAAGAAGCCTTTGGTGTGAAGGCTCGCGGCATCTTCGACCAGGTGAAACAGGTGCAGATCGTGGCCTGTGGCACCAGCTATCACGCGGGCATGATCACCAAGTACTGGCTGGAGAACATCGCGAAGATTCCGTCGCAGATCGACATCGCCAGCGACTACCGCTACCGCCACATCATCGTGCAGCCGGGCACGCTGTTCGTCACGATCTCGCAGTCAGGCGAGACGGCTGACACCCTGGCCGCACTGCGCTTTGCCCGCGAGCTGGGCGGCTATGTGGGACACCTGGCCATCTGCAATGTCGCCACCAGTTCTCTCGTGCGCGAATCCGATTTCTGTCTGCTGACCAATGCCGGACGTGAGATCGGTGTTGCTTCCACCAAGGCCTTCACCACGCAGCTGTGTGCACTGCTGCTGCTCACCCTGGTGCTGGCACGACGCACCGGCATGAGCGACGAGACCGAGCAGCAGTATGTGCGCGATCTCAACAGCCTCTCCGGCCTCGTGACACGCACCCTGCTGCTGGACAAGCAAGTCAAGGCGGTCGCCAAGGCCCTGATGGACAAGCATCACGCGCTGTATCTGGGACGCGGGGTTCAGTACCCCGTCGCCAAGGAGGGCGCGCTGAAGCTGAAGGAAATCTCCTATATCCACGCCGAAGCCTATCCGGCCGGCGAACTCAAGCACGGACCGCTCGCCCTGGTGGACGAGAAGATGCCGGTGATTGCCGTGGCTCCAAACGACGAGCTGCTGGGCAAGCTCAAGGGCAATCTCGCGGAAGTCAGCGCCCGCGGTGGCAAGCTGTTCGTGTTTGCCGATGAATCAGCCGGCTTCGAGAACGATCGCAGCTGCAAGGTGGTGAACTTACCGAGTGTTCCGGAAATTCTCGCGCCGATCATCTACACCATTCCACTGCAGCTGCTCTCCTATCACGTCGCGATCTACAAGGGCACGGATGTCGATCATCCGCGCAATCTCGCCAAGTCGGTGACGGTGGAATAATCAGCGAGCCTTACGTGCGCAGCATGCGCAGACTCTTGTTCATGCGTTTCAAGTGATCCTTGAGCATGGACTTGCGGTAGCGCGCCACCCCCATGGCGAGCACGTCGATCACGAGCAGGTGCGCGATGCGTGACGACACCGGCGTGAACTCATGCTGATCGTCTTCCACGTTGACGTGAATGGCGATGCTGCACAGTTCGCTCAACGGCGTGTTCTGCGGCGTCAGACCGATGACCGTGGCGCCGGCCTCCAGCGCGAGGTTGACGCTCTGGATCAGCGCCTTGGTGCGCCCGGACTGGGAGATCGCCACTACCACATCCTTGTCGCTCAAGGAGATGGCCGACATCAGCTGGATATGCGGGTCAGTGTAGGCGGCAGTGGACACCTGCAGGCGGAAGAACTTGTGCTGGGCATCAGCCGCCACCGAGCCGGAGGCGCCGAAGCCGTAGAACTCCACGCGACCGGCGTGGCTGAGTTTGTTGATCGCTTCTTCCAGTACGGAGGGGTCGAGCTGGTCCCGCACCTTCAGCAGCGACCCGATGGTGGAGTCGAAGACCTTGCTGCACAGATCGGCTGCGGTGTCGTTGTCGTCCACGGAAAACTGCGAGTAGCCGCTGTTGGCGCCCAGGTGCTGGGCGAGCTGCAGCTTGAAGGACTGGAAGCCGTCGTAACCCAGCGCCCGACAGAAGCGCAGCACCGTAGGCTCGCTGACCTCGGCGCTGGAGGCCACATCGACGATGCGCATATTGATCAGTGCGGCGCTGTGTTCCAGGATGAAGTCGGCGACCTTGCGTTCAGACTTGCGCAGACTGTCGCGGTGCTCCCGGATCTTGTTGATGGGGTTGTATGCTTCCACGCGGTGGGTTCCTGGTTCGCTCATGGCCGCAATATAGCAGGAAATACAGATATTTAACTACCGCTGGTCTGGGCCAGCGCGGCTTTCTCGATCGCCAGCATCACCCTGCACCAGTCTTCCATGCAGGCGGCGCCAACCTCCTGTCGCACCTGCGCGAACACCTCGCGCTGCATGCCGGAAATCTCCCTTTCCAAGGCCGCACCGGCGGTGCTCAGCGCCAGGCGTCGGCGGCGTGCGTCCTGTGCATCGATACTGGTCAGCACCAGCGCCTGCCGCAGCAGCGGTTGCAGTGTCTTGTGCAAGGCCTGATTGGTGACCGCAAGGTGGGCAGCCAGTTCCCCGACCGTGACTTCTCCAGCCCGTCGGATCATGAACAGGGCTCGGTGGTGGGCACGCCCCAGACCATACTGGGCGAGGACGCTGTCAGGACCGCGCACCAGTTCGCGAAAGGCGCGGTGCATCAGGCTCAGGTCGGTGTCGAGATTCACGTCGGCCACGGTGGGTCTCCTTCCGGGATGGCTGCAAAATACATCAGACATGTTGATATAAATCGACGCTCAGAGATATATTAACCACATTGATATAAAAGGAGCGTCTCCATGACGACCATTCGCAGGCTTGCCTGCTGTCTGCTGCTATCACTCACTGGAGCCTTTGCCATGACGTCTCACGCTGCCGAGGCCGCCGGCCCAACGCACTTTACCCAGGACTTCGCCGATGCCTTTGCCCGCGACTGGGTGGCTGGCTGGAACAGCCACGATATCGAGCGCATTCTTTCTCACTATGCTGAGGACTTCGAGATGCGTTCACCCCTGATTGCCCTGCGTGGTTTCGAGCCCAGCGGGCGGTTCCAGGGCAAGCAGGCCGTGCGCGCCTACTGGGAGCCCGCAGTGGGGCCTGCGTCCTCGCTGCATTTCGAGTTGTTGCAGGCCTTCGTCTCCGTGGACAGTATCGCCATTCACTACCGCTCCAATGGCTCGGGCGGACGGTTGTGTGTCGAGGTGCTGCAATTCAACGCCGACGGAGAGGTCATCGCAGGCGCCGCCCATTACTACCCGGCCATCGAGCCACCCGCGAACTGACAACTCGGCTGTTGCCACGCAGCGGCGGCCTGTCCAGAATGCCGGCTGAATCTCATCAGAGCAGACAGGATCGTCCGTGACAGCAGCCTGCGAATTCCAGTTTCATTCCTGTATTGCCGACATCGACGCGCAGGTATGGGACGCCCTTGCCGGAGGCGCCAGCCCGTTTCTGCGACATGCCTTTCTGCACGCGCTGGAAGCCACGGGCTGCGCGACCAAAGCCACGGGCTGGGAGCCACAGCACTTGCTGGTGCGGCAGGAAGGTCGCCCGGTGGCTGCGCTGCCGCTGTATCTGAAGCGCCATTCCTGGGGCGAATACGTGTTCGACTGGTCCTGGGCCGAGGCCTACCGCCGACATGGCATGGCCTATTATCCGAAGCTGGTGACGTCCGTTCCCTTCACGCCCAGCAGTGGCCCACGCCTGCTGCTGGGGCAAGGCACGGATCACGCGGCGCTGACGCAGGCGATCGTCGCCGCCGTGCTGGCCAGAGCGCAAGCACGCGGCGTCAGCAGCTGGCATGTGCTGTTTCCCACGCCTGGCGAACACGCATTGCTGAATGCCGCTGGCCTGCGACCGCGCATCGGCTGCCAGTATCACTGGTACAACCGGGGCTATGCCGACTTCGAGGACTTCCTGGCGACATTCAACTCGCGCAAGCGCAAGAACCTGCGCAAGGAGCGCGCTGCCGTGCACGGCGCCGGCATTCGCTTTGAGCACCTCGATGGGAACGCCATCACACCCGCTCTTTGGCAGATCTTCCATGGTTTCTACCAGAACACGTACGAGGTGCGCGGTCAGCAGGGCTATCTGAGCCTGGCGTTCTTCGAAGCGCTGGGGCGCGCCATGCCCGAAAATCTGCTGCTGGTGCTGGCCCTGCATGAAGACACTCCCATCGCCGCCGCGCTGAGTCTGCGTGACGACACCACGCTCTATGGTCGCTACTGGGGCAGCCGCGACGATTATCAGTTCCTGCATTTCGAGACCTGCTACTACCAGGGCATCGACTACTGCATCGCGCACGGTCTGCAGCATTTCGATTCCGGCGCGCAGGGCGAACACAAGATTCAGCGCGGTTTTGAACCGATCATCACGTATTCGAATCACTGGATCGCCGATCCGAAGTTTGACGCCGCCATCGGGGATTTCCTGTTGCGCGAGGCGGAACACATCCGGCAGTATCAGAGCGAAGCGACGGACATGCTGCCGTTCAGGGTGTCAGCGCCGTCATCTTGATAGACCGGAACCAAATGACTGGAACACGGGAGTGCGAACGATGAATTTGCTCCACGCAATCTGGTGCAGTGGAATCGGTCTGGCAGGCAGTCTCCTGATGTCATCAGTGTTGGCCCAGTCGGATACCGATACCGCCCTCGCATAGCGTCTTGCGTCCCTGCAGACACTGCGTGAGGCGGCAGCCCAGACGCCCCTAGTTCACGAGCAAATGTGCAGTACGTGTTTCGCTTTGCGCCTGATGTACCCTGACGGCGAGCCTGTGTCAGGGACAAATCGCCAGCCACCAGCGTCAAGCTGTGTCTCGTCGGCACGATCGGCAGGCTAGACTGACGCCTCGGCCGCGTGCCCACTCATTCACAACATCCGCACACCGGAGACACTGCCTTGAAAACAACAAGAACAAGCAAGACCCGCGCACGTCTGGCCCTTGCCGTCACCCTCTGCAGCCTCAGCCTCGGGGTTCTGGCGCAACACGGGGTCACCGACGGCCAGTGGCCCACCTATGGCGGCGATGCCGGCTCCACCAAGTACACCCGTCTCGATCAGATCAACGCCGCCAATTTCGCGCAGCTGACGCCCCAGTGGCGCTGGCAGTCGCTTGATGGCGCGCTGGACCTGTCGAACGTGGGACAGGAGGTCTCCTTCGGCCGCATGCAGGGCACGCCGCTGATGGTGAACGGAGTGCTGTACATGATCACCTCGCTGAACCAGGTCGCCGCCATCGATGCCCGCACGGGCGCCACTTTGTGGCAGTTCAATCCGCAGATCTACCTCAGCGGGGCGCCGGTGGGTGCGCTCGGCTTCCATCAGCGCGGCGTGGCCTACTGGTCCGACGGTCAGCAGAAGCGCGTGCTGGTGGCCACTCAGGATGGCTATGTCTACTCGCTCAATGCCGAGGATGGCAGTGTCGACATGAATTTCGCCAATGGCCGCGTGGACATGACGGATGGCATTCCCCGCGCGGTGCGCGGCGAGCTGGACTGGCAGGGCGCCCCGCCGCTGGGCGCCGTCTCGCCGCCCATCGTGGTGGGCGACATCCTGGTCGTGTCGCAGATCACCTCCAACCGCCCCCGCTTCAAGGAGCGTCCGCCGCTGTGGATTCGCGGCTACGACATCCGCACCGGCGCGCTGGTGTGGACCTTCCACACCATCCCGCTGGAGGGCGAGGTCGGCAACGAGACCTGGGAGGACGACTCCTGGCGCACGGCGGGCAACGCGGGCGTCTGGTCGATGATGAGTGCCGACCTTGAGCTGGGCTATGTCTACCTGCCCACCGAGGCCGCCACCGACGACTTCTATGGCGGTCACCGGCCGGGCGACAACCTCTTCAGTGAAAGCATCGTGGCGCTGGATGCCCGCACGGGCGAGCGCGTGTGGCACTTCCAGACCGTGCATCACGGGGTCTGGGATTTCGACAATCCTGCCGCGCCCAATCTGCTGGACATCACGGTAGACGGCCGCGTCATCAAGGCCGTGGCGCAGGTGACCAAGCAGGGCTTCACCTATGTGCTGGACCGCGAGACGGGCGAGCCGGTCTGGCCCATTCCCGAAACACCGGTTCCACAGGACGGCGCGCTGCCAGGCGAGCGGCTTTCGCCCACCCAGCCCATTCCCAGCAAGCCGCCGGCCTTCGCGCGACAGGGCATGGAGCGGGACTTTCTGATCGACTTCACGCCCGAGCTGCGCGCCGAGGCCGAGGCCATTTTGCAGGAATACACCTGGGGCCCGCTGTTCACGCCGCCGAGTGAGACCATTCAGGGCGTCAATCGCGGCACGCTGATGCTTCCGGGAGCCGGTGGCGGAGCGAACTGGCACGGGGCCGGCGTGGACCCGGAGCACAATATTCTGTTCGTGCCGTCCACCGACAGCCCGAACGCGCCGCTGATTACCACGCTGGACCCGAGCGAATCCAACTTCGCCTATGTGCGCCTGTCGAACCAGTCGGTGCGCGGCCCGCGCGGGCTGCCGCTGCTCAAACCGCCCTATGCCACCATCACCGCCTTCGACATGAACACGGGCGAGATCCTGTGGCAGGTGGCCAATGGCGACGACTTCGCTCCCGTCACCAATCACCCCGACCTGGCCGGCATCGAGCTGCCCCCGCTGGGCGGCGGCGGCAAGCACCCGGTGCTCGTCACGCCCACCCTGTTGATCCACGCGCAGACCACGCTGGACGGCGCTGCACTGGTGGCGCGCGACAAGTTCACCGGCGAGCAGCTGGCCAGTGTGCCCCTGCCGGCCAACGCCGGCGGTGCGCCCATGAGCTATTCCCTCGATGGGCGCCAGTACATCGCCCTGAGCATTCTCACCAACCCCGTGCCAGAGCTGCTGGTGCTGGCCCTGCCGGAGTAACGCCATGAAACGTCTGCAAGCCTTGTTCGCGTCATCCCTGCTGTGCTGCGCCGCGCTGCTCTCACAGGCGTGGGCCCAGGACTACGTGGAGTGGAGCACCGAGACACGCACCTCGCTCGCCTTTCGCGTGAATGCCGCCGCCGTGACGCCACTGCTGCCGGAAGGGTGGCAACTGGCCCCTCTGGCCGACGCGCCGGGCCAGGTTGCGCTTTCAGTGACCTTTATGGATCGTCATGCGGTGCTGGATGCCCAAGGGCAGAGCGTGCGTTCTGGAACGAGTCGCTACATGGTGATGTCGGTACAGGCGCGCAATGGCGCCGACGGGCAGCCCGGCACCATGATCATCAACGGCATCTCGCCGGAAGGGCCGGGCGCTTACGAGGTCTATCAGACGGCCACCGTGGCGCGGGTTGAGCGCAGCACATCGGGGCAGAGCGAGGACGCCGGGCATTCGGAAGAAAGCTGGGAGCTGGCCGCGCAAAGTGGCGACAGCGTGAGCATGACCCTGCACTACCAGCGCGCCACCCCGGTGCGCCGGCCTGCCACCGTCGTCATCCGCTCCGGGCGGCGCCCGGAGTTCACGCGCACCTACCAGATCGATCAGGCCACGGATGTGCTCGGCGCCCCCGGGGTTGCCGACAGCCGCATCGAGCAGGTGTCCTTTGTGGCGACGGGCCCGCTCTTTTCCCGTATCTTCGACGGCACGCAGGTGCTCACGAGCGTGACGGCGATTCCGTGGTACAGCCGGGAGATATTTGTGCCGTGAGAGGGCGGGCTGACTCAGTCCGTAAACAGACCCGCGCCACTCACCCGCAGCGGCAACATCAAAGTCAACGGATGATCCCGACACGGGGTGAACCCCCAACGTTGGTAGAACGCCACACTGCGACCATTCAGCGCATGCACCAGCAGACCGTGAGCGGCCACCTCGCGTGACGAGGCGAGTGCCCGCAGAAGAGCGTCCTGCAGCAAATCCGCCCCCAGGCCCCGGCCTTGATAGCGCTGATCCACGGCGAGACGCCCCAGCAGGATGACGGGCACCGTTTCCGGCAGTCCTCTGCGTGCGCTGGCAGAACCTGGCAATTGGCGGCGCAGCAGCGCGCCGGCGCTCAGGCAATAATACGCCAGCACGCGGCCGTCTTCATCGGCCAGCACATAGGTACTGGCCGATCGAGTGCTGGCAAGAGCGTGGACGCGCAGCCAGCGGTCCAGCACGGGTTCGCCGCACTGGAAGGTGTCCAGCTGATCCGACGCTCTCAGTCGTCGCGGGGCTCCGATTGCCATGCTGGCCTCCTTGCCATCAGTTCAATCGCTTGGGGGATTTCGCTCAGGCTGCTCGCAAACAGGGCGCGCATCTGTTGCTCGCCTTCCTCGCTCAGTTCGAACACGCGCTGCTCCAGCAAGGCTTCCAGTGCCTTGTCGCGCGCGGCCGCCAGCATGAAGGCGGTGCGGTCCTGGTTGGTGGCGCGGGCGCCGGCATCAATCAGCGCGCACAAGTCCCGACTCAGTCGCAGATTGACCCGCTGGTCGGCAGGCGGTTTGCCTGCAAGGCCGCCCTCGAGATTGAGTGTAGTCATGTTCCAGTACCTTGCTTGTTGTGGTCACAATGTACATACAAGCCTAGCATGGCGGAATGGAATTTGCCGCACGCGGCGATCATTGTTGCCCTGCTCAAACTAAGCGCTTTGACGCCGTGCAGCGTATACAATGCCCGTCACTTCCCCTGCGCAAGACTGCCCATTTACCAGACAGGAGGGCTTATGGCCTATCAACTCACCATCAACGGACAAACCCTCGAGCTCGACGTGGACGGCGACATGCCCCTGCTGTGGGCCGTGCGCGATCACTTGAATTACACCGGCAGCAAGTTCGGCTGCGGTGTCGCCCAGTGCGGCGCCTGCACCATGCAGATCGACGGTGTGGCCACGCGCACCTGCGTGCTGCCCGTCTCCAGTGCCGTCGGCAAGAACATCACCACCATCGAGGGGCTGCAATCGCCCCAGGCGCGCGCCGTGCAGGCCGCCTGGGTGGAGCTGCAGGTGCCGCAGTGCGGCTACTGCCAGTCCGGTCAGGTGATGTCGGCCACGGCGCTGCTGGAGAGCAACAGCGCGCCCACCGACGCGGACATCGACGCCGCCATGTCCGGCAACATCTGCCGCTGTGGCACCTATTCCCGCATCCGCGCGGGCATCCACATGGCCGCCGCCCAGCTGAAGTCCAATGGAGGAGCCGCGTAATGAACATCCAACGCTTGCTGAACCGCACCGCGCCGGCCCTCAATCGCCGCGCCTTCCTGAAAGTCTCTGCCGGCAGTGCGGCCGGCCTCATGCTGGGCGTGAACTTCGGCGGCCTGTCCGCCCAGGCCCAGAGCGCCGCCGAAGCGGCGCTGGAATTCAACGCCTTCGTCAGCATCACGCCCGACAACGTCGTGAAGGTGATGATCAAGCACCTGGAGATGGGGCAGGGCGTCTACACCGGCCTGGCCACCTGTATCGCCGACGAACTCGATGCCGACTGGGCGCAGGTGGTGTGTGAGCACGCGCCGGCGAACACCGAGAAATACGCCAATCTGCTGATGGGTCAGCAGGGCACCGGCGGCAGCACCGCCATCGCCAACAGTTTCATGCAGATGCGCCAGGCCGGGGCTGCGGCCAAGGTGATGCTGGTGAACGCCGCCGCCGCCCAGTGGGGCGTGCCGGCCGGCGAGATTCGCGTGTCGCGTGGCGTGGTGAGCCATGGCAGCCACAGCGCTTCGTTCGGTGAGCTGGCCGTGGCGGCCGCGCAGCAGAGCGCGCCGGACGTTGCCGCACTGACACTGAAGACGCCCGATCAGTTCACGCTGATCGGCCGTGACGACACGCTGCGCAAGGACACCGGCAAGCACGATGGCACGGCCATCTACACCCAGGACGTGAAACTGCCGGGCATGCTCACCGCCGTGGTGGCGCACCCGCCGCGCTTCGGCGCCAAGGTGAAGTCTTTCGATGCCACTGCCGCACTGGCCCGTGCGGGCGTGCAGCGCGTGTTTGCCATCGACACCGGTGTGGTGGTGCTGGCGCGCGATTACTGGAGCGCCACCAAGGGTCGCGAACTGCTGCAGGTCGAGTGGGATGACAGCGCCGCCGAGACGCGCAGCTCCTCCGACATCCTGGCGCATTACCGCGAACTGGTGGACACCCCCGGCGCCGTCGCCACCTCCGAGGGCGATGTGGCTGCCACGCTGAGCCAGTCCCGCGAAGTGCACGAACTGCTGTTCGAGTTCCCCTATCTGGCCCACGCCCAGATGGAGCCGATGAACTGCGTCGCCAAGGTGGACGGCAATGCCGCCGAGATGTGGTACGGCTGCCAGAGCGCCACGGGCGATCAGGCCGCCATCGCCCAGCTGCTGGGCACCGGCATCGAGAACGTGAAGATCAACACCGTGTTCGCCGGCGGGGGCTTCGGCCGCCGCGCCAACCCGGCCTCCGACTATGTGCTGGAAGCGGTGCGCATCGCCCGCGAAGTCCAGGGCACGCCGGTGAAGCTGGTGTGGTCGCGCGAGGACGACATGCGTGCGGGCTATTACCGCCCGGCCTATGTGCACAAGCTGACCGCTGGCGTGAACGTCAACGGTCGCCCCACCGCGATCCAGGTGCGCGTGGCAGGCCAGTCCATCATGGAGGGCACCCCGCTGGCCGCGATGATGATGGTCAACGGCATCGACATGACCTCTGTGGAAGGTCTGTCCGATCTGGCCTACGAGATCCCCGAGAAGCAGGTGGAGCTGCATTCGCCTGCCACCGGCGTGCCGGTGCAGTGGTGGCGCTCGGTGGGCCACACCCACACGGCCTTCAGCAAGGAAGTCTTCATCGACGTGCTGGCCCGCAAGGCGGGGCAGGACCCGGTGGCATACCGTCTGGGGCTGCTGCGCAACAACCCGCGTGAAACCGCCGTGCTGCAGCTGGCGGCGGAAAAAGCCGGCTGGGGCAGCACCGAGCTGCCGGCAGGCTGGGGCCGCGGCGTGGCGGTGCACACCTCCTTCGGTTCCACCGTGGCCGAGATCGTCGATGTCTCCGTGCAGGGCACCAACTTCAAGGTGGAGCGCGTGGTGGCTGCCATCGACTGCGGCATCGCGGTGAACCCGAACGTGGTGCGGGCCCAGGTCGAGAGCGCCATCGCTTACGGGCTGTCAGCCGCGCTGGCGGACGAAGTGACGCTGACCGGCGGCAACGTGGATCAGGACAATTTCCACACCTACCGCGTGCTGCGCATGAACGCGATGCCCCAGGTGGAGGTGCACATTGTGCCGTCCACCAACGCGCCGTCGGGCGTGGGCGAGCCGGGCACACCGCCCATCGCGCCGGCCGTGGCCAATGCGCTGGCCGCCGTCACCGGACAGGTGCTCACCCGCCTGCCCCTGAAGCTGGGCTGAAGGGGAGCCTGACGATGCCCCGAGTCGTGATGATCACCGGCGCGTCCTCAGGCTTCGGCGAGGCCGCCGCCCGGCGCTTCGCCCAGGATGGCTGCGCGCTGATTCTGGCGGCGCGTAGTCTCGACAAGCTGCTGGCTCTGGCGGCCTCGCTGGCCGGGCAGTGCCAGGTGCACGCCGCCGCGCTGGATGTCACGCAGCAGAGTTCGGTGGACGCCTTCTTCGCGGGTCTGCCCGAAGCCCTGCGCGCCATCGACGTGCTGGTGAACAGCGCCGGCCTCGCGCTGGGGCTGGAGCCGGCGCACAAGGCCGACTTCAGCGACTGGGAAACCATGATCGACACCAATGTCACCGGCCTGCTGCGCGTCACCCGCGCGGTGCTGCCGGGCATGGTTGAGCGCAACAGCGGCCACATCATCAACATCGGGTCCACGGCGGGCAACTGGCCCTATCCGGGCGGCAATGCCTACGGCGCCACCAAGGCCTTCGTGCAGAATTTCTCCCGCGCCCTGCGCGCCGACCTGCTGGGCCGGCGCGTGCGCGTGACCAATATCGAACCCGGCATGTCCGACACCAATTTCTCCACCGTGCGCTTCAAGGGCGACGTGGCACGGGCGGACCGCGTCTATGAAGGTACGCGCCCGCTCAGCGCCGATGACGTGGCGCAGATCATTCACTGGGTGAACTCGGTGCCGGCTCACGTCAACATCAACACCCTGGAAGTGATGCCGACCTGTCAGGCGTGGAGTGCGCTGGGGGTGAATCGCAGCATGGAATCCGACACCGATGGTACAAGCTCATGAACGACGCGCATCCGCATTACCAGGCACTGCTGCTGCAGCTGCACACCCTCGACGATCTGCACAAGTCTGCCGCCGTGCTCTACTGGGACCGCGAGACCTGCATGCCCGTGCAGGGCAATGCGGGGCGGACCCAGCAGCTCACCACGCTGAATCAACTCGCCCACGAGATGGTCACCAGCACGCGCATGGAAGATCTGCTCGCTGCCGCCGAACAGGAGCAGGCGAGTGCCGCGCCCGACAGTGATGCCGCGTGCCTGCTGCGCCATGTGCGCCGGCAGTTCGAGGAGGAGCGGCGCTTTCCCGCCGAATTCGTGCGCTGGCGCAGCGAAGTCACCGGCGCGGCGGGCGCGGCCTGGGCAGACGCGCGCGAACGCAATGACTTCGCCGCCTTTCAGCCGCACCTGGAACGCACGGTCGAGATTGCACAACTAAGTGCGGAGGTCCTGGGTTACACCGCCGACAAGTACGACGCGCTGCTCAACCAGTACGAGCGCGGCATGAAGACGGCCGCCGTGCGTGAGATCTTTGCCACGGTCAAGCGCGAGAGCGTGCCCTTGATCCAGGCCATCAGCGAACGGCTGTCGACCATTGATGATGGGATTCTGTACCAGGATTTCGCCATCGACGCGCAGCGCGCCTTCTGCCGCCACGCCGCCGAGTCGGTGGGCTACGATTTCTCGCGCGGGCATCTGGCCGAGGTGCAGCACCCGTTCAGCACCAGCTTCGGCATCGACGATGTCCGCATCACCACGCGTTATCAACCAGACTTCGCCACTTCCGCTCTCTTCGCCACACTGCATGAGTGCGGTCATGCGCTCTATGAGCAGGGCATCGCGCCGGCTCTGGCGCGCACGCCGCTTGCTCAGGGCACGTCGTCCGGCATCCACGAGAGCCAGTCGCGGCTGTTCGAGAATCAGGTGGGCCGCAGCCTGGGCTACTGGCAAAGGCATTTCGCCACGCTGCAGGCGCACTTCCCGGCGCAGTTTGGCGGCGTGTCGGTGACGCAGTTCCACCGCGCCATCAACAAAGTGCAGCCCTCGCTGATTCGCGTCGAGGCCGACGAACTGACTTACAACATGCACATCATCCTGCGCTTCGAACTGGAGCAGGCGCTGGTGAGCGGGGACCTGGTGGTGCGAGACCTGCCCCAGGCCTGGCGCGACGGCATGCAGGACTTGCTGGGCATCACACCCCCCGACGACGCCCAGGGAGTCCTGCAGGACGTGCACTGGTCCCAGGCTGCGTTCGGCTATTTCCCCACCTACACGCTGGGCAATCTCTACGCCGCCATGTTCATGGACAGCGCGCAGCGGCAGGACGCCGGCATCGCCGAGGAACTCGCCCGTGGTGATGTCACGCGCCTGCTGGCCTGGTTGCGCCAGCACATCCATCAACATGGCAGCCGCTTCGATGCCCCTGAGCTGTGTCGCCGGGCCACGGGGCAGCCGCTGACGGCCGAGCCCTTCTTGCGCTATGTCCGTGCCAAGTTTGGCGCGCTCTATGACCTCGATGTCTGAGGCCTCGTCCTTGCAGCCTGTTGTGCCCTTCAAGGCCCTGGCCTGCCCGCTGTGTCATCTGCCGCTGGAGCGAGCGGGCGGCCCCTGGCGCTGTCCCACCGGGCACAGCTTCGACACGGCCCGCGAAGGTCATGTCCATCTGCTGCCGGTGCAGCACAAGCGCTCCCGCGATCCGGGCGACAGCAAGGAGATGGTGGCCGCGCGCGGGCGCTTTCTGGCTGCAGGGCATTATCAGCCGCTGGCCGACGCCGTCTGTGCCAGCCTCTTGCAGGACGCCACACACGCAGCGGATCTACCGCTGAGCGTGCTGGACGCCGGCTGCGGCGAAGGCTTCTATCTGCGCGCGCTGGCCGCCGCCACCCCACGGCCGCTGGCCCTGCTCGGGCTGGACATCTCCAAGTGGGCCGTGCTCGCCGCCGCGA
>JALREE010000353.1 GCA_023256835.1 Pseudomonadales bacterium
AATGGCTATACCAAGGAAGAGATGAAGATGTCCTGGGAGACAAAGAAAATCCTGGGGGACGACTCCGTTCGTGTGAACGCCACCTGCGTCCGTGTTCCGGTGTTCTACGCGCACTCCGAAGCGGTGCACATCGAAACCCGCAGCCCGATCAGCGTCGAGGAAGTCCGTGCGCTGCTGGCGAAGGCGCCGGGCGTGGTGTTGATGGACGAGCGCAAGCCGGGTGGCTATCCGACGCCCGTGGGGGATTCCGCCGGCAAGGACGCTGTTCTGGTGGGTCGCATCCGCTCCGACATTTCCCATCCTAACGGTCTGAATCTGTGGATTGTGTCAGATAACGTGCGAAAAGGAGCGGCGCTGAACTCCGTACAGATAGCCGAAGTGTTGATAAAAGACTATTTGTAATGAATACTTGCACGCGTCTTTGAAGCGTGTTTCTCGGGATTGTGAGGTCGCTTCGGCCTCCTTCCCAGCGTGCACCCAACCTTCCAGCACTCGAGTGTGAAAGCCTCACCAGCCATAAAAAGAAGGAACGGAAAATGCTCAGAAAGCCGTTGGTGATTTTTACCTCGTTCGTGCTGTTCGCAGCCGCCAATGCCAATGCCAAGGCGCTGGGGCTGGGTGACATCACCCTTGAGTCGGCGTTGAACCAGCCCCTGCGGGCCAACATCCCGGCTGTCCAGCTCGGTGGCGTCCGTGCCGAACAGATCAGTGTGCAGCTGGCATCCGCCAGCGATTTCGCCCGATTTTCCATCGATCGTGAAGCTTTCCTCGACAACATCCGCATTGACGTCCAGCCAGCCGGCGCAGAGGCCGTTGTGCAGATCAGCACCCAGGATGTGGTGCGCGAGCCCTACCTGAGTTTTGTCCTGGAGACACGCTGGCCCTCCGGGCGACTGCTGAGTGAATACACCGTGTTACTAGACCTGCCGGCGTTCGCACAGGATGCTCCGGTGCCGGTGATTCAGCAGCCATCGCAGCAAGTGGCACCACAGTCGGATTCCTCACAAGCTTCGATAATTCAGTCTGTTGCGACAGCTTCTTCAAGTGATTCGCAGGCGCAGCCCGTGCGTCTGGCCGCACCTGCAGAGCCTGCTTCGGCGATTCCGACGCCGGTCGAGGAACCGCCTGCAGCGCTGGTGGCGCAACTGGATGCGAATGCCGGGGCTGATGCGGCGGCGCCTGTGAACGCTGCGGCGACGCCAGCGCGTCAGACACCCGCCGCACCTGCTGCCACGCCGGGACCGCTGGCGGCCCCTGCTGACGCCGAGACCCTGACCACCAATGCCAATGACACGCTCTGGGACATCGCTCTGCGCGTGCGACCGGACAGTTCGGTGTCAGTGCAGCAGACCATGCTCGCGATCCAGCGCCTGAATACCGACGCCTTCATCGGTGACAACATCAACATGATTCGTCGTGGCCAGGTTCTGCGCCTGCCGGACATCGAGCAGATCCGAGCCCTGAGTTCCCGGGAGGCCATTGGCGAGGTCGCCCGCCAGAATCAGCTGTTCGAGAACCGTCGCAATGTGCCGCTGACTTCCCAGCCGCTGACGCCCCCGCCGTCCGCTCCCGCCACACCGGACGCTGCCCCGCGCGGCGAGCTGAGCGTGGTCAGTGTCGACAATGCCGAGCCCGGCACGCAGACGGTCAGCGGTCAGAGTACTGAACTTGATGCACGCATTGCCAGTCTGGAGGACGTCCTGGCTGTCCAGCGCGAGGAGGCGGATCGCGCCGCACTGCTGAATGCGGAGCTGACGGAGCGCCTTGGCCTGCTGGAAGAGCAGATCGCCTCTGCTCAGGAAATCATCCGGCTGCGGGATCTGGAACTGGCTCAACTGCAGGAGTCTCTTGCGAATGCGCCTGTTGAGGAGTCTGTCGTCGAGGAACCGCCAACCGTCATCACCATGGCGCCCGAGCGCAGCTTCCTCGAGACGCTGCTGGAATCGCTGGTGGCCAACACGGTCGCATTGCTTGCAGTGACGGCACTGATCATTTCCCTGCTGGTGTTCATGCTGATCAAGCGTAACCGCGCCGCCGAACAGGCAGCAGCACTTGCCGGCATGGACGGCCTTGCAGCCGAACCTCGCATCGCTGACGAACTGCCTGTGGTGGTTGTCCCCGCAGCCGTCGAGCGCAGCGCTGCTGCAACGGCCGACAACAGGGATTCCGCTTCGCAGGACCCGGTTTTCGATGAGATTTTCGATCTGGCTGCCTCGGCCGATGACGCCTTGAAGCAGGCGGCTCCGGCCATGGCTGCCGCCGGCCTTGCGCTGACGACAGCCGACGTCAACGAGACCGCGGAAGCTGCAGAGGTGGAGGCAGCAGCAGAGGAGCTCGAACCCGGTTCGCCTGCGTCCTCCAGCGATATCCTGCTGGAAGAGGTGTCCGCCTTGCTGGCAGAGTCGCGTTACCCGGAGGCCATCGCATTGCTGCAGGACAGTATCGTGGTCCAGCCTGCGCGCACCGATCTGCGGCTGAAATTGCTGGAAGCCTTTGCCGGGGCACAGGACCCTGTGGGTTTCAAGCTGCAGGAAACAGAGTTGCGCGATCTGGCGGGCGACTCGCTGGCACCTCAGATTGCCGTGCTGCGCGCATGTCTGCGTGAAGCGGTGGCGAATGAGCTGCTGGAGGAGAGTGAGGCGGGAGCCGCCGACGACCTGCCGGCGGTGGATGATCTGGAACTCGCTCTTGACATGGAGGCCAGTGCCGAAGTGGATGATGCCAGGGTTCTGGCGGGCATCAATGTCGATGACGCGTCGGCCGCCGATGAGTTCAGCGATGCTCCCGTTGCCACGCCGGCATCCGCGGATGACGACTTCGCTCTCGACGATCTGGACTTCGACTTCGATGTGGCAGGCGAGGACGAGCC
Source organism: Pseudomonadales bacterium (assembly GCA_023256835.1). Classification (GTDB taxonomy): domain Bacteria; phylum Pseudomonadota; class Gammaproteobacteria; order Pseudomonadales; family Pseudohongiellaceae; genus UBA5078. The sequence goes on from JALREE010000353.1 coordinate 2,870, forward strand.
AGCGAGCGAAGCGGCTGGCACCACGTGCGCGTCAACCGCGCTGGATGACAACTTCGATCTCGCGGCGGAAGATGACGCCAACGTCGTGGAGTTCGACAGTGTCATCGGCACGGAAGACGCCTCAGAGCTCGCACGAGAGCCGGCAGCGCAGGAAGAGGACGACAACCTTCTCGATTTCGATTTCGACCTTGCCATAGAGGACGATGAGCCGGTCAAGGCGCCGGAATCTGAAGTTTCCGAGCCCGCCAGCGAGTCCGCCACTCATGAAGTTGATTTCGATTTTGCTGTCCTGGATGACGAACCGGAGCCGGCAGCGTCCCCTGTGGCAGAAGCGGAAGCCGAAGACGAGGAAGATCTGGATTTCGATGCGTCTGTGTTCGAACTTGCCGATGAGCAGGACGTGGCCGCACCTTCGGCTGAAGCTGCCGCGGCAACAGCTGATTCCGCGGTCAAGGCCGATGATTTCGATGATCTTCAGTTCGTCGACGAATCTCTGCTGGATTCGCTCGAGAAGCCCGCTGCCGACAAGGCAGTGGAGGACGACGATGACGATGTTTTCGAATATCTCTCCGATGCCGACGAAGCGGCAACCAAGCTGGATCTGGCCCGTGCCTATTTCGAGATGGGCGACAGTGACGGCGCGCGCGAGATTCTTGAAGAGGTCCTGCGAGAAGGCAATGAGGACCATATCAAGGACGCCCGGACACTCCTGAGCAAGCTTTGAGCCTCGAGACACCCTATCCCCATCGGATCGCCCTCGGCGTCGAATATGACGGCGCCGCCTTTCACGGCTGGCAGCAGCAGGGCAGTCCGGTTCTGCCTACGGTGCAGGCCCGGCTCGAAGCCGCCCTCTCCGAGATTGCGAGTCACCCTGTCAAGCTGACCTGCGCTGGGCGGACGGACACTGGTGTGCATGGCACTGGTCAGGTGGTGCATTTCGATTGCGCGATTGATCGAGGCGAAAAAGCCTGGCGTCGCGGGGGCAACAGCCTGTTGCCGCCAAGCTTGCGCATCAGCTGGGCGAAAGCGGTGCCTGCCGATTTCCATGCGCGCTTCTCGGCGCAGTCACGCCGCTACCTCTATGTGATCTACGACAGTCCCGTGGAGCCAGCGGTGCTTGCCCGCCATCTCACGCACACTCGCGAGACCCTGGATATTGCAGCCATGCATACGGCTGGACAGTTCCTGCTGGGCGAACAGGACTTCACTTCCTTCCGTGCCGCTGGCTGTCAGTCGCGAACACCTTTTCGCAACATCACGCATCTGCGGGTCAGTCGGCATCACCGCTTCATTGTCATCGACATCGAGGCCAATGCCTTTCTTCAGCACATGGTGCGCAATATCGCGGGCACTCTCATGGAGATCGGGGCAGGGCGACGCGCTCCGCAGTGGGCAGCACACGTGCTGCAGGCACGCGATCGCACCCAGGCTGCAAAAACCGCCAGCCCCAGTGGTCTGTATCTCGTTTCAGTGCGTTATCCCTTGGAGTTCGCCCTTCCTGTGCTCCCGGTCGGACCGGCTTTTTTGCAGCCCTTCGCGTAGGCTCTCGCAGGGTTCTTTGGTAGAATCGCAGCCTTTTCCAGAACCAGGCGGTAGTGTGCAGCGAACTCGCATCAAGATTTGTGGATTGACCAGTGTTGAGGATGCTCTGCAGGCAGCAGAGCTTGGGGCCGATGCCATCGGTCTTGTGTTCTACCCGCGCAGTGCTCGAGCCCTGGAGTCGCAGCGTGCTGCTGCGATACGTCGGGCGCTACCCGCCTTCGTGAACGTGGTGGGGCTCTTCGTCAATCCCACGGAAGCCGAGGTCGAGCTGGTGCTGAAGCATGTCCATCTCGATTGCCTGCAGTTTCATGGAGATGAATCTCCCGCGTTCTGTGCCTCCTTCGGTCTTCCTTTCATGAAGGCTGTCCGCGTCCGCCCCGATCTGGATCTGACAAGGGAAATTTCTCGATTTTCAAATAGTTCCGCCATACTTCTCGATAGCTACGACAAGCATATGGCGGGCGGAACGGGCACGGCGTTCGATTGGGCAATAGCCCAGCGCTGCGTGGTGGAATCGCCGTCCAAGATCGTGCTGGCGGGCGGCCTCGACCCTTCCAATGTTGCCGGTGCCATACGGCAGGTCAAACCCTATGCGGTCGATGTCAGCAGTGGCGTCGAGTCCGCGCCTGGACGCAAGTGCGCCGAAAGAATGCGTGAGTTCATAGACGAGGTAAATCGTGTCAACTGTTAAGCCAAAGCAAGCTGTCGGCATTGCTGCCACAGGCAATTCTGCCGCTGATCCGTTCAGCGGTCCGGACGCCCACGGCCATTTCGGTCGCTATGGCGGCATCTTTGTGGGGGAGACCCTGATTGCGGCCGTCGAGGAACTGGATCAGGTGTACAACACCATGGCACGTAAGCCTGAATTCTGGGCAGAGTTCGACCGGGACCTGAAATACTATGTCGGTCGACCATCGCCTCTGTACGTGGCAGAGCGGCTGACCGCCCACTTTGGCGGTGCGAAGATCGTGCTCAAGCGGGAAGACTTGAACCACACCGGCGCACACAAGATCAACAATGTTGCTACTCGTCAAAGCCTTTAGCTGATTCGTCGTCAACTGGCCCACCTGTACCGAGCTCAAACCAGCCACCTGCGCACTCAATAAGGCCGAAATACCCACCGTCGACAGCTTGTCAACCGTAGCCGTTGCCAACGCCCTCACCTGCGCCGTCGTCAACCCAACAATGTTGTTGGACATCGACGAGAGTTGTGCCGTCGAAAGGAATGCAATATCTGCCGCTTCGATCCCTGAAATACTTGCCGAGGAAAGCCCTGAGATCGGAAGACCCGTAATGTTGGCCGTAGAAAGTTGTGTGAGTTGACCAGCGCTAATCGATGATGCAATCGCCGTTCCAATCGTCGCAAGCGCCCCAATACTCAAGAACCCAAATTCACCATCATC